>JAIRXV010000241.1 GCA_031268115.1 Bifidobacteriaceae bacterium | reverse complement strand
CCGTCCCATTCCGGACGCAGCAGGAGTCCTGCGTACTGTAGCTGCGTTTGTCGCCCTCCTGCTCCTTGACGGCCTTCTCTTGGCCCTAGCGGGAGGACCGGACTCTCTGCCTGCCTGGCGAAGACTATTTAGTCTACGCACTCTTTTCTCCAGGCACGCGCTGTGGCAGGAGGTGGGTCGTGAGTTTATGATGATGCTTCGGCACCCCATCACGATCTCTTACTATGGCGTGATTGGTCTCATGATCGCGGTAATGGGAGTTTGGCTTCGAGTGCATGGATGGGCGGATGGCTACGTGGTTCTGTTGTTGGCCGCACTCTTAGGGACTGGGTCAGAAACCGCCTATGGCAGAACGAGAGCGGTAGACAGGGTTCGGGCCGAAATGGGCGGCGGGCTCGTCAGGCCGTCCTTGGTGCGTATGGGCGTCATGACCGCTGTGTCTGCGCTTTCCTATCTGATCTGCTCTGTTGCACTCGTGCCTCCTGAGGGCTTCGTGCTGGTCTGGGTATATTTGCCATTAGTTTTCTGTGTCTCCAGTGTCTGCTACTTGGCCGGCACGGTTGTGCCATTCTCTGACGCGGCTCCGGCGTCTATGGTCCTTACTGGCGTGGTGGGTGTAGTGATGGAGACACTCGTGCTGCTGATTCAGTACTACGTGGTACCGGCGCAGACCATGGCGGTCATCCTCTTTGACTTCCTGGCGGCTCTCGGGGCTTGCGCCGCCTCACTCCAAATTGCGCGGCATAGGGGGCCGAGCATGGGTGCCTGAGGGCATCTTAGCCCTGGGCCCCGTGTGTGGACGGGACAGTGCAGGGAGAGGCCTGCCGGCTATCCGGTTTGGTTTCCTCTTCTCACGAGTGCCTTGTCGGCGAAGGGTCGATTTGGTCCCGCCAGAACAGTTCCTGCTTTTCGTACAGAATAGCCGTTAGCTCACGGAGGCGGACAGTATCGGGATCATCGGGGTGTGAGGACAAGCCACTCGGCCCCCCGGGTAAGGCGAAGGAGATCGACGGATCTGGCTTCCAGCGGTCATCGTAAGCCTCGGAACTCAGCTGCTGCCAGGCAAGCTGTTCATTAAAGTTGGGACAGTCTTGGAGTAGATTCCTCAGGGCAACCGGTGTTATCGTCAACGGCAATTCCGCAGTCGGCCAAACATCTAGGATGGTTGAAGGTGTGACATCGGCTAATTGGGGATATCCATTCTCACGAGCGCAAGCGATCCAGTCGTTAGTGGATTCCGCTAATTCTTGCTTCGACTCCAATACCTGTGCGGGATCTGACTGGAATGCTGGTTCAGTATAGCCCGATTGCTCATAGCATGCGCGATATGCGTCGGAGTGGTCGGTGCCGTCAACATTGAGCGCGTAGGCGGGTTCAGTCTGCATGAGAAAAGCGTCGATCTGCTCCTGCGGCAAAGTGGCGTTATCGGAGGTCACTACTCCCGCGCTGGGCCCGTCGGAGATGGGGAGGCGCCACCTGATCACGTGATCTTCGTCCCATCCGACCCTTGCCTCGCCCTCGGCAGAGCCTTGCACCGGATCGAGGTTCGCAGGAAGCCCCGCATCGAGGAGGCAAGCGTAATAGAGTTCGGCGCCGACTCGTTGCGGTGGCTTCGCCACGGGGCTGACCGTGGGACCGTCGAGGGTGGGGACTTCTGTGCCGTCCCGTGCGCACCCACCGCCTGCGACAGCGGCGCACAGAGCGATGTTCGCCGCTGTGACTCGCGCCCAGTGTGGTGGCATGCGCGTGCTTATCCTTCCGATATCGAGGGCCAGTCATGTGTAGCATACGCGATGAATCCGAGCGCTGGGGTGAGTTGGGCGGCGAGCCAGCGGGGTGACGCGCCTCCTGAATAGGACGGCGATGCGAACGGGGTGTGAGTCGGGTTCGCGTCGTTCGAGTGTTTGGGTTGGCGAGGTGCCTCACGTACTTTGAACGCGGGAAGGTTGCGCCATCGGGTTGTTGTCAATCGGCTGATTGACGGCTCCAATCCTGCCGTGTCGAGCCCGCGGGCGGCAGCCAACGCTCGGGCCTTGCCGCCCGAGCACGAGACCGCATGGAGCGGCTCCACCTGCGAAAAGCCTGAAGTGTCGGAGATGATGCCCACAGAGATCGCCTGTGAGGCACCCAGCTCAAGATCGAAGGCTCCAACAACTGACCCAACCACCGCACCGTTTCGCGATCACTTTATGTGAGGCACGCGCCCAGTTTTCGCGATCAACTTGACATGAGGCAAGACGCGTGCGAATATGCCAAGTGATGTTCGACTCGGTTCACTCTTGTGCCACACCGGTCGGTGCCGCGTGCCTCAGCCGATGTGTGAGAAGGTTTCCCGCATTCCGCTCTCAGACCTTCTCCGGTGTTTGCTCAGCCCCAGGCGCCGCCCAACCCCCACCGCCACCGAACTTACGCACATATCGCCCGGCGCCCGGCGGGGGTTGGCCAACCGCATCGAAACGAGCTCTGGCAAACGATAATCGAGCCGCCTTGAGGAATCGAACCCCAGATCTATTCTTTGCGGATAGGTGGTTCTCGACGGTCTTGCGTGGGATTGCGTCGGTTTGCGTTAGCCTCCCAGCCCGCCTGGGGCGGGCGCCGCCATGGGGGAAAGTCTTGCGCGTGGGCGCGGTTTGGGCGCATGGTGGTGGTGGCCGGTTGGGTCGGGGTTTCCGTGGTTCCTCCTTGGTGCGTTGGTGCCCGAGCGTTAGCCTGCCGGATGGCGGTCACTCCTGGCGGTTTGGGAACCGTCGGTTGTTGCTTCGAGCACGTGGGTTAGATTCCTAGAACTTTCCCGACCGTCCCCCGGGCCTGCCAGCCATTGTCGTTGCTAACGGGTACGAGTTTAGGAGGTTCGGCTGTGGATTTGGTTCACGCGCGGTGCGCGGGGATGGATATTTCGAAGACGGACGCGAAGGTGTGTGTCCGGGTCGCGGACGGTGGGCGGGTCCGCCAGGGGGTGACGTGGGGGCGATGTCCTCCCAGATCCTCGCTCTGGCGGACATGCTGACCGCTGAGGGGGTCACACTGGTGGTGATGGAGGCCACGTCGTCGTATTGGAAACCGTGGTGGCACATCTTGACCGGGGCGGGGTTGGAGGTGATGTTGGTCAATGCCCGCCAGGCGAGGCAGATCCCTGGACGGAAATCGGATGTGGCTGACTGTCAGTGGTTGGCCCAACTGGGGGCGCACGGCCTGTTGCGGGGCTCGTTCATCCCCGCCGCCCTGGTGCGGGAGTTGAAGGACTTGGTGCGTGCACGCACGGTCCTGGTTCGATCGCGGGGTCAGGAGATCCAACGGTTGGAGAAGCTGTTGCAGGACGCGGCGATCAAGCTGTCGTGTGTGGTCACGGATCTGATGGGCGTGTCTGGGCGGGCAATGCTGGAAGCGTTGTGTGCTGGGGAACGCGACCCGAAGAAGCTGGCAGCGCTCGGTGACCGGCGCCTCAAAGCCACCGAGGAGACGCTAGCGGAAGCGTTGACGGGACGGTTCACCGACCACCACGCGTTCTTGGCGCGCATCCATTTGGGTGTCATCGACTACCACACCGCGAAGATCACGGAACTGGACCAGCGGATCGGGCGCTACTTCCCAGACGGGGACCACGGGCACGATGACAGCGCGAGGGCCGGGTGGGCCGCGAAGCGGGACCTGCTGGCAACGATCCCGGGGGTGTCCCACACGGTCGCGGAGCAGGTCTTGGCTGAGATCGGCCCGGACGTGTCGGCGTTTGCCACGGCGGGGCATCTCGCGTCGTGGGCGGGGGTAGCGCCCGGGTCGAATGAGTCCGCTGGGCGGGTCAAGTCCTCCAAGTGCCGCAAGGGCGACACCTATCTCAAAGGCGCACTCGGGGTAGCCGCCCTGGCGGCGTCCCGCACGAAGGACACATTCATATCGGCCCGCTACAAGCGGATCCGGTCCCGCCATGGCCACATGAAAGCCCTGGTCGCTATCCAGCGGCACATCATCGAATCGCTGTGGCAGATCCTCACCACCGGGGAACCCTACCTCGAACTCGGCGGCGACTATTACGTGCGGCGCCGCCCCGGGGCCGTGATCCGCAAAGCCATCGAACAACTACGCGCCATCGGCTACACCGTCACTTTCGACCGGCTCCCCGAACCCGACCCCAACACAGCCACCCTGGCAACAGCCGTCACCTAAAACCCCAGGTCACCAGCGTGTGGTCACCTGACTTTCGGGTTAGCCACCCAGCCCGCCTGCGGCGGACGCCGTGATGAGTGAAAGTCGGCGGTTCGGACATAACGTCAGACGTAACGCTGTGACCTGCGACGATGGTTGACTTTCGGGTTAGGAGGCCGGGCCAGCCGGGACCGAGGGCCCGGGCTCTGACAGGAACCTCTGCCAGGGCCCATCCCCAGGCGGCTCCGGGTTATTTGCCGGCCTGCGCCAATCTTCTTTTGACTCTGCTGCCTCTGAATGGGCGACGCACAATCCCGGCCGCGCGGCCGGTGGGCGCGGGCTGAAAAGTCAACTCCCTGCCCTCCGATAACCAATCCATGCGCCTCAGGCTATCGCTTTCGAACTCTTTCATAAGGGTGCTTTCGCCGAGCGGGGCGTGGCGCGGGTCGGTGGGGTCGAGGCTGGCTTTCCACGAAGCGTAAATACAGCCGAACGCGGAGCCGAGTGGGTCGGCGGGGGTCCACGCCGTGCCGATGTCCAACAGGAAGCTGCCGGTCCGCTCAGTGGTGTATCTCCCCTCCCGCCAGCACACCCATTGCGATCCCGGCAGTTGCGAGATCAACACGTCCGCATAATAAAAAGCAATCCGGCCTTGCAAGCGGAAATACTGGAGAATACTCATTTCTCCGGGGGCCCTAAAGTTGGGGTCTTGGACGCTTGCCCACGTGGGCCACCAGTCGTAGCCATCGTCCCATTTCGCCCCGAGTAATATGGGGATTTCCAGCCAGTCGTTCAATGGCTCCAGCGATTGGACGGACCCGTCCAGCTCCGGCCCGCCGGTCGAGCGAACCAGCTGGCATAGCTCTTCAACACATTGGTCGTGTGTCGCCATGAACTTGTCGAAGACCGTATCCTGGACGGCCCAATACCCGCGAGTCTCCCGCTTAAATGGGTTGTCCCACATGTGCTTGGCCTCATCGGCGGCCTGCGCGATCTGCGCTATCGTTGCCATTGGGGTTTCCTTCCCTGCTCGGGCGACTTAGGACGAGCGATCCTACCATTCAGCCAATTCCGCTTTGATACGCCCGCCCTTGTACGGGTGCCGGTTGATCCCAGTCCCGCGCCCCGAATCGGGACGGGGAACTCGCGCTATCGCGGGCCTTCGCTGAGGCGCACCGGGATGCGGCGTGGACCGAAACTGCCAGGTGCCGAGTCCCAACGGCCAGGAATCGCGGCACCGCATCGGCCGCAATCGCCACCTTCCGTTAGTCCATACCCGACGATGGCGTACCCCCGCCTCGCCACCACCATGGCCTCACACACGGGGCACCGGGTACCCAAACCCCGATCTGTTATCGCGTTGCCGAGGTAGACGTAGTGCAGGCCGGCGTCCAGGCCCGCATCTCGGGCGCGGAGGAGCGTGGATAGGGGAGTGGGTGGGGTGTCCCTCATGCGGTTGTCGGGGTGAAACGCGCTGAAATGCACGGGCACATCCTTGCCCAAGCATTCCGCGACCCACCCCGTCAGATCTTGCAGCTCCGTTAGCGAGTCGTTGTGCCCGGGAATGATCAACGTGGTGAGTTCAACCCATATCCCGGCCTCCTTCACCGCATATTCGATAGTCTCCAATATGGGCCTCAATCGAGCACCGGTAATGCGTCGGTAGAATGTATCCGAGAAGCTCTTTAGATCGATGTTGGCGGCGTCCATCGCGCCAAGGAAATCGGCGCGTGCCGGGTTTGAGATGTAGCCGGCGGTCACAGCGATGTTGCCGATCCCTATGTCCCGGCAGGCCGCAGCGACATCCGTGGCGTATTCAGCGAAGATGATCGGGTCGTTGTAGGTGTACGCCACTGCCCTGCACCCGAGGGTGGCTGCGGTTCGAGCAATCTCAGCCGGGCCGGCGTGGTCCATCAGCGCATCCATTTCCCGTGCCGTGGAGATCTCCCAGTTTTGGCAGAAACGACAGCTCAAGTTGCATCCGGCAGTCCCAAAACTGAGTACGGGCGTGCCCGGGAAGAAATGGTACAGCGGCTTCTTTTCAACTGGGTCGACGCAAAACCCCGAAGAACGCCCATAGGTGGTCAACGTCAGCGTTCCACCTTGGTTGGCGCGCACAAAACAGAACCCGCGTTGGCCCTCGCGCAATCGACACGCGCGGGGGCACAGGTCGCATTGGATGCGCTCCCCGTCCAGCCGATGCCAATAGCGCGCTTCCATTGGGGCCGGCGTCATTCCGGTTCACGAAAGGCGGTCACGGTGTAACGCCATAAGCGGATATCTTGCCAATACTCGGCCCACAATCCCGCCTTGCGTTTCAAATGCCGGATGAAGATCGCTGGATCGGGCAAGTCCGCCCACACTTGCGGCAGGAAAGTTGCCCGCCGATCCCTGGCTTCGAGGATGACGCCATCGATGCCGGGGCGCAATTTCCTCAAAGCATCCGCCTCAGAGGCAAACGCCATCGGGACCGGCGTCGACAGCACGGAGACCTCGATTCGTATCGCATCCAACTCGTCGCTGCCCAAGGGTGCGAAACGGGGGTCGTGGAAGGCCGCGGCTAAAGCATTGGCGGGTACGTCATCGTGCAGGGGTCGGTACGCCTCCAACGAACCGATGCAGCCGCGCAAATGGCCTCCCGCCATCAAGGTGACAAAGCTCGCACCCATTTGGTCCAGCCAACTTGAGGGTTGAGGTGACACTGCCTCGCCCCCAAGCCGCCGGACGATGGCGGCCCGCGCCAACGCAGTCAACACCGGCCCGGCGTTGCTCGGCAGATCAGGCACGTTGGCGCCCTTCGCTAGTAGGAGGCTCGTCGAACCGGACTGCCGCGTAGCCGACTACTCGGGAATGATCGCCCGCTGTGTCGCCCGAATTGCACGCCCCCATCAGCGAAGGGATAGCGCCGCGGCGGGCGGCCGCAACGATCAGGCCGTTCACCGGCATCGCGCCGCAGGCCTGGTCCGGGCCGATGGGGCCGTCCAGCGCGAGGATGCGGGTGAGGGTGGCACGGTCGCGACGCTGGGCGTCGGCGTAAGGATGGTAGTGGGACAGGTCGGAGCTGACCACGACCAGCGTTTCGGGGCCGCCCCACGCGGCGTCGAGAACCTCGGCTACGGCCGTCGGGTCCACCCAGCCAACGGCCAAGGGAAGCACATCGAAGCTGGTCAGGGTTCGCTGAAGGAAAGGAAGATGGACTTCGAGGGAGTGTTCCTGGGCGTGTACGGCTGAGCTTACGGTCACCTGGTTGAGCGCACTAGCGCGCTCAACCCCATCGGCCCAGACCGGTACGTCTCCCAGGGGTGTGGCCATGGCCTCCACCCCGGGCAGCGCCAACGCCGCGATGCCGACTCGGTGGCATGGGCCGAGCAGCATCACGTGCTCGATGCGGTCCGCTGCCGCGCGCAGGGTGGCGTAGGCGAGGGCCGCGATCGACCCCGAATACTGGTAGCCGGCATGCGGTGCTATGACCGCTTTAGGTGGTGGGCCCGGCAAACCAGCGGCGTCGAGCAAACCGTCGACTTGGGCGCGCAACACCTCGGGATCGTCCGGATAGAACATGCCCGCCACCGCGGGCGGCCGGATCGCCATCCAACAAACCTCCTCGAATGACCGCTTCTCGTTGCCGGTGTCCGGCGTTGAGTCGCCGTAATGCGGGGGCCGGGGCCCGCGGCTGGCCCTGGCCCCCGCATCGCGCGGCTACTTGACCGTCAACCTGACGGACTTAGCGGCCTTTTGAGCAATCTGATCGGTGCCGCGGTAAGTCACCTTAACGGCGTACTTCCCTTTAGCGGCGATCTTAGGCAGTGCCAATGTGACCGCGCCTTTCTTCGCTGCCGTGAGGGAATAGACCTTGGTCTTCTTGCCATACTTGACCGAGATCTTGCCCGTTGGCGCACTGACGCCAGGTACCTTAACTGTCACCTTGACTTTGGCCTTAGCACCCGCCTTAACTGCCTTCTTGACCAGTTTGGCGGTCACGGTGGCGGTGAGTTTGGGAGCCGAGACGGACCCCGAATGGATCACCGAGGTGGTCCCGTCCGGGTAGGTCAGAGTGATCGCGGCCAGCACGGTTGTGCCGGCATCGTCGGGCGTCAAAGCGTAAGTGGGGCCATTGGCTCCCGCGATCGCAACGCCGTTGCGGGTCCACTGGTACGTCGCGGTCGCCGTGGCGGGCACCAACCCTGCCGTCGAAAGCAAGGTTCCCGTGCGAGCGGGTCCGCTGAACACCAACGGATCGCCGCTCTTCGGTGTCACGGATGGCTGCTCGGGCGGTGCCGTCACCGTGACAGTCGGTGTCGGTGTCGCCGAGGGAGTCGGCGCCGCAGCTGTGACCGGCGCCTTCACCTCGACAGTCCCCACTTCGTGTCCGGCGCGCCGCGCGCTGACGATGACGGACACAACCTTGCCAGCGTCGCCCGCAGTCGGGGTGTAGGAACCAGACGCTTGGCCGGGTGCCTCAACTCCCCCCACGAACCAGCGGTAAGAGACCGAATCGGCCGTTGGCGTCCACTGGCCAGCTGTGACCGTTAGCGCCTTGCCTACCACGGGTGCGGCCGAGAACGACGGCGCGACGGTTGCGCGCGGCGCGCTCGCCGGTGCGATCACAACCGGACCGGTGGTGAACACACCCTCCTCCTGGCCCAGGACCGAGACGGTGACCCGCAAGGACAACTTGGTGCCGACATCGTCCACGCCTGTGGCGTAAGTGGAGCGAGTCGCACCCGCGATGGGTTCGCCGTTGCGCAACCACTGATACGTCAGACGGTCTGGGGCCGCGCTCCAGGCGCCGGCGTTGGCGGTGGCGACCGTACCGAATTGGGCGGTATCGCCCGAGAAAGCAACTGAGGGCGGTACCAAGATGGATGGGGTGCTGGGCGGTTTGAGGACCAGAGCCGCCTGGGCGCTGGCCAGCGCCGCTGCCGCCGTATCAACCTGGGCCTGAGTGGATAGGGCGTCGGCAAACGCCGCGTTGGCCGCCGCGAGAGCGTTGGTCAACGCCTTCCATGACGCGGCCGTGTAGGGCGCTGCGGGCGTGTTCTTGGCTTGGCTGATCGCGGATAGTATGCCGTCTCGATTGGTTCCGTCCGGTGTGACCGTGAACAGCGACACGTTGAAACCGGTGGTGGTCCAGCAGTGCAAGCGGAGCTTATGCAGACCAGGTGTCAAGTACACGATCTTCGCGGCCAAATCCGTCCAGCTGTACGGCGGAGCTGTGCCGGTGCCGCCAACGCCGCCCCAACTGGCCCAATCTTCGCCGTCCACTTGAACGAAGAACGTCCACTTGGAGTTTGTGCCCACCTCGGAGAAGGCTCGCGGTGAGATGGCGTAGTAGCCGGCCTCGGCGACATCGATGTTGTAAAGCGCGTTGTTGAACTCGCCGCCGTTGAACTGTAGGTGGCCGGCCGCTTGTGGGTCCGATGTGGCGGAGAATCCGCCGCGCTCCGCGAACCGGGTGTCCGCGAAAAGCGTTGTCGGTGCGGTAGACGAGATCGGGGTGGTGAGCGCCGTGGGGAACTCAGCCGGTGAGGCCCCAGTAATGGTAAACGAGGAAAGCGTCGCGGTCACCGAGTCCGCGCCTGGATCGTTTGTGGCGAAGAAACCAAGTCTTGGGTTGGACATCGCGGCAGTCTGTGTGCCGCCGATGCCGGTCCACGCGCCGGTCGAAGTCTTCACTGCGAACGTGTAGCTCTCGCCCGATTTGACGATTCGCAAGCTAAACGAATCGTCGGTTGGGGCGAGTGGGTTGGACAGTACGAACTGGCCAGTGAAGAAGTCGTACACCATGGCGTTGACTGGTGCAGCCGTATCGGAGCTTGGGCTGCCGGTGACGGAGCTGCGAACCAGAAACTGGGTGCCGTTCGTCTCGGTCGTGTCGGCGGCCACCGCAGTGTGCCCCTCAAGTTGGAGCTTCACGTAGGTGTCTAGATCTTCGTAGACCATCAGGCCGATGGCGGCCCCGGGACCCACCGGCAAGGTGTCGTAGCCGATCTCAACCTCGGCCGTCCAGTTTCCTTGGGCCGGCTGAGACAGATAGTTCTTCAAATCTGCTTGATCGGTCTCGGACCATTCGGCGGCCTCAGAAACGATGCTCACGCCGCCGGGCCGGACCGTGAGTGCCGGAGTTTGACCGCCGACGCTCCAGACCGCAGGGTCGAGCGCGCCACTTGAGAAGGCGTCTGACCTGGGCATTTGGGTCGGATCGATCACACCCAATGTCACCCTGTACTCTCGGGCCTGCGTGGCCGATTCGGACCGAATGGTAACCAGGTTGCCGTCCCGTGAGGTGGTGTAGGTCACGCCCTCGGGGGCGATGGCGCCGACCACCGGATTGGCGTTCGGCACCCACACCATGTAGTCGTAGGTGGAGCGGTAGAACGTCGGAATCTCGAATCCCGCGATCGTGATGCCGGCCAGATCCGCGGAGATGTCCGCGGCGTGGAACAAAGGCCGGGAGGCGGAATCGGTAAACGCTATCCGATAACGCGATTCGGCGCCATCGGCGGCATGGACATAGACCGTGGCGACCGGCCGCGCGGCGGTGGCCTGAGTGACTTGAAGTGTCGCGTTGGCCGGGCCGATGGCAGTGACTTCCGGCAGCGACGACCACTGGGTTGTGAACACCGAATAGTCCAGGTTGTTCGGAGTGAAGCCGGCCAGTGCCTGCCCGCCGACGTAGACCATATCCGCGACTGCCTTGGACTGGGCCGGCTGGGTGGCCGTGAATACCCGGTCGGCCGGTTCATATTCGCCGCTCTGATAAGAATAGGTGGGCAGGTGGTGCGCGGTGCGGAAGACTTCGGACTTGAGCGTCACATTCAGCATCCGTTCCACCGTGGTGCGCAGTTCAGCCAACTTCAACGGACGCACATCTGCGGAGGGGGGAGGCGTTGTGCCGTCAATCGATTTGACGATGTCGTCCAAACCGGGCAACGTGAAACAACCCCACCCTGGGAAGCAGAAGCTCATGCCAGCGTAGGCCGATCCGGATTCCACGACATCGACGCCGGAACGCACGCGCCCGGCTTCGCCGGGCAGGCCGGATTCATCGTTGCCGGAAACGCCGCCCCAATCGGTCATGACCACACCTGTGAAACCCCATTCGTTGCGCAGGATTTGGGTGACCAACTGCCAATGCATGTTGTTGTACTGTCCGTTGATTCGGTTGTAGGAGGTCATGACGTTTAGCGGTTCTGCCGCTTTGACCGTGATCTCAAACGCCTTGAGGTAGATTTCCCTCAAGGCGCGCTCAGATATTTGTGAATCATTCGCGCCGCGGTTGGTTTCCTGGTTGTTTGCCGCATAGTGTTTGGGAGTCGCTCCCACACCTTGGGACTGAACGCCACGAGTGAAAGCCGCGCCCATTTGGCCGGCAAGGAGCGGATCCTCGGAGAAATATTCGAAGTTGCGTCCGCACAGTGGATCGCGGTGGATGTTCATGCCCGGGGCCAAGATCGCGGAAGTACCGTTCAGGATCATTTCCGCTCCAACGCCGGCGTACAGCTCCTCGACCAGCGCATCGTTCCAGGTGGAGGCCAACAGTGTGCCAATCGGCAACAGGGTGGCCGATTCGGAGATGCGAATGCCGGACGGCCCGTCGTTGAGGGTGAGGGGCGGAATGCCGTACTTCTGCAGCGCGAGAGTGTAGCCCGCGTAGACCCCGGCGGAGCCGAGCACCGAGTAGGGCGGGTCCATGGTGCCAGGTCCCGAGGTCAGGTAGGCCATTTCTTCCATGGACAGTTGGTCGATGAAGGCGTCCATGAGGCTTGGGTCCTCATACACGTCGATTAGTTGGATGGGCGGCGTACCCGTGTGGTCCCAAGTCTCCAGGTTGAAGGTCGAGTTGTCGGGTAAAGCGTCGATGACCGCATCGAGCCGGGCTTTGACCGCAGCGGCGGTCGTGGTGGGAACCGGATCGTCCTTGGTCAACAAGACATCGCCGGCCGGGCCCGCCGCGGCGTGGAAGCGATCGAATGCGGTCTTGGCGGCGGCGGTCTCAGTTAGCTGTTCGGTTACCCGTAGCGCAGGAACCTGGAAGACGCCCTGCTCGGCGGCGGAGCGAACAGAATTGCCCACATAAATGGGATAGTCGCCGGCCTCCAGCACCCACGCCGACTTATGGCCAGTCTTCCCGGCGTCGTCGTAGGAGGCAAGATTGCTGGCGGTAAGCGTGATGGTGATGTTCTCTTTGGCTCCCGGCGCCAACGTGTTGGTCTTGGCGTACGCTCCGAGGGACTTGGCGGCCTTGCCGAGCAAACCCTGGGGGGCACCGTAATAGACCTGTACCACTTCCTTGCCGGGCCGTGAGCCGGTATTGGTTACCGTGACTGAAACCTTGACTGCGTCGCGAGTCGTGACCACCGAGGTTGTCGCGATATCGAAGGTTGTATAGCTGAGCCCATATCCAAATGGATAGGCCACTCGATCACGCGCGAAAGTCTCAAAGTAGCGGTAGCCAACGAAGATGTCTTCTTGGTACTTGGTAGCCTCAGATTGACCAAAGTTGCCAACCGTGGGGTAGTCCGCGTACGTGTAGGCGATGGTGTCGGGAAGCTTGCCTGACGGGGACACGTCACCGGATAGCACTGAAGCGATTGCTGTGCCAGACTCCTGCCCACCTTGCCACACGTAGAGCAGCGACTTGATGTGATTGTACTTGGATGCCCACTGCATGTCGATGACGTTGCCCACGTTCAACAACACCACAACCTTGGGGAAAGCGGCGTTGACCTTCGCCAACATGGCCTCTTCGGCATCGGTCAAGTAGAAGCTACCCTTAGATAGCATCGCCTCGCGAGATTCTCCAGCGGACCGTCCAATAACCACGACCGCGGTCTCAGAAACGGCTGCGGCCTGGCCTACAACCTCATTGGTGAGCGGCATCTCGGGGTAGCTGAGAGGCCATTGGGCCCAACCGCCATCGTCGGGTTTATGGGAAGCGCACCATTTCTCGTAAACCTTCGCCAACGTCTCGTTGACTGCGATACCGGGGTTGCGGCGCAACCCAGTCAGCAGGTTCGTGTAATAGGTGTACTTGACGTCGCCGCCGGATCCGTAGCCGACGGGGAAGTAGTTGATCTGAACCCGGCCGAACACGGAAACCGGCCGTTCCGGGGTCAAGGGAAGCGCGCCGTCATCGTTCTGCAACAGCACGATCCCTTCCGTTGCGGCACGCTGGGCCAAGCCCACCGTGCCCGGGTGCATCAGCGCATGCGCCGGTGCGGGGACGAGTATGGCGCCGGCTACAGCAAACGCAGCCAGCGTCGCGAGGTGTTTTCGCATAATTCGCTCCATTGGGTGGATGACGATGTGATCGGGGCCGACGGTGGTCCCGGCCGGGGCGGCCAAAGCGTTGGATCAGACGCCCCGTCCAGGGTCTCGGTTCGACTGCACGAATGTCAAACCGGACGGCATCGGAGGAGGCGGCGAAGTGGCCCGCGGCCGCGTCCACTGGTCAAGGCAAGGCGTGGAACAGCTGAGAAGCGCAAGGCCAGCCTCCACGACGGCGGAACCGGCGGCCCCGCCCTGGAGGCAAGGCGTGGGGGTAAGCGGGTAGGCTCGCATCTGTCTTCGTCCGCTCGCCCCAGAAGGATCGCCCCGCTCATGGTCGTGGAACCGTTCAACGCTGTCTGGTTCGGGTTCTTGGGGACGATGGCGCTACTTGGGGTGGGTCTCCATCTCGCCCTGCGCCATCGTCCGCGCAAGATCCAAGTGCGTGTCTGTGTGACGCTGGCCGCGGCCAATGTTGTGCTTTACACGCTGTACACCTTCAAGTCGATCCTCAACCCGGGGATGCCCGAAGTGGTGTTCTGGCAGAACCTGCCGTTCCACTTCTGCAACATCGTGGCCTGGGGACTGATCCCCGCGTACCTGTTCGAGATGCCGCGATTGCGAACCCTGTGCTATTTCCCTGGGGCGCTCGCGGGGCTGTTGACCTTGACCTCGCCAGTGATCGTGTACATCGGTCACCCGCTGTGGTCGCTGGAATCGATTGGGTTCTACGGCGTGCACTCGGTGAACGTGATCCTGGGAACCCTGTTGGGCAGCCTCGGGTTCTTCAAACCGACGGTGCTGGGGGCAATCAAATCCGTTGGCTATCTATTCGCTCTGATTGTGGTCATTTTTCCACTCGATGCGATCATGCGGGCCACGGTGGACCCCAACGTCAACTACTTCTACCTGTTCAACCCGGAGGACGCGGACATCCTGGAGATGGCGAACGA
>JAIRXV010000207.1 GCA_031268115.1 Bifidobacteriaceae bacterium | reverse complement strand
GACGTGTGGCGCGATTAGGTCGATGAAGGTCGCGCTACCCACAGATGCGCAGTTGAAGTGGACAATCGACGTGGACGCGAAGGTCTCGGCCGAGTCGGTCAAGTCTAGCTGGACGCCGTAGCTTTCGACATCGATCAGGGCGGCCCTCTCGGCGGCCTCGCGACGGGTGAGGTTGGTTCCTGGCACGTAGGGCCCTCTTCCTCGTAGGCTTGTGCCCGCATCGAAAGCTGGGCACCGAATACACGGCATAGTGCCACCAAAACCGGTCGCCCGCGCACGGAGGGGAGTGCTATGAGCATCGAAGTCGACTTCTGGTTCGATCCGATCTGTCCTTGGACCTGGGTCACACGGCAGTGGTTGGACGAGGTGGTGGCGGCCCGTGACGTGCGTATTCGCCACCGTCTGATGAGTCTGACGATGCTCAACTGGGAGCGGCGTCAGGCCGATGGCGCAGACGTGGACGACTTGGTGGCCGCTTGGCAAATGCTGCGAACCCTGGCGGCGGCGGAAGCATCGCTCGGGGACGAGGCGGTGGGGCGAATCTATTCTGCCCTTGGGCGGCGGCTGCATGAGGAGGGTCGCAGCGTCAGTTCCGAAGACTTGTCCGCCGTGAAGGAGGCCGCAGTCGAAGCCGAGGTTCCCGTGGACGTGACCTGGTATGACGTGGACGATCGCTACGACCCCCTGATTCGTGCCTCGCACGATGAGGCAGTGCGGCGGACCGGCCCGGACGTAGGCTCACCGGTCCTTGGTATAGGCGATTTCACGGTGTTCGGCCCCGTGGTTTCCCCGGCCCCGCGTGGGCAGGATGCGATCCGGCTGTGGGACGCCATCGTGCTCTTGGCCGAGGTGCCGGGCTTCTACGAACTCAAACGAGGGCGCGTGGGCCGCCCGTTGACCCGGTGACATCAGGGAATCGATTCTGCTCAAGAGGGAATATCTGGGCCAGGGTCCGGTGTTGTCACAGGTGTGAGCGAACCGATCCCAAGTCCCGGCCCGAGTCAACACGGACCCCAGCGTGCCCCCGCCCACCGTGCGCGGGGCGGGGAGAGCCGCCGCTTCCGTCCCCCTGTGGCGAGCTTGGCGGCGATGGCGGTGGTGAGCGCCATCGCCCTTGTGGCATGGCCGGCGGTCGGCGCCGACACGGGGCCGTATTCGGTGGAATATCTAGTTAACACGAACTCAACGCTGGGCGACGCGAAAACATCCGACGGCTTGTGCCGAACCGAGGGCGGCGACTGTTCTCTTCGCGCGGCGATCGAACAGGCGAATGCGTTCACCAATCTCGATATATCGATAAGAATAAGGGTGGCGGCAGATGCCAGTTATTCCCTTAGGATGCCGGGTGACACAAGCAAGTACATGGCCGTAAGTTCTTCTTCGGACCTCAGACTCAACGCATACTTTCGTATCGCTCGACCAATGACTATTGACCTAGACAACCGTTTCTACATAGTTCCAGGAACAAAGGAGAACGCGGCCTCGGGGTTCTTGGTCGATGCCCCGAACGTGAGACTGTACGGGTTCACCGACGTATTCTCTTCCGACACGTCAGTCATCTTTGGCCCGAAATCGGACGGTTCGCTTCTCGAAGGGGGAACATCGATTAACGGCGCCAACAACTTTCCCGAGCACATGGTGCTCATCACGCCTGGCGCGGACAACATTTCAATCGTCGGCTATACAATGGGACGATTCAACCGCGTCACTCTCGAAAATGAGAGCAAGGGCAACCGTGGGATGATCCGCTTGGCGACTTTGGAGAGCATTACGGGTCAAACCTACGCCACGGATTCGACCCCGATAACCAATCTCAGGATCGTTGGTACGGTGTTCGATAACACGCCACGGCCTAATTCTGCATGCACCGCTCAAAATGGAACAGGCTGCGCCGAGGGAGGGATTTATCTCGGCCGTGGAGTGGAATTGAAGGGCCTACTGTTGCAACAATGTGAGTTTAGATACATGCCAAAGTCCATCAACGCGCTCGATTTGGGTGCGAACTATCCTGCGGATCTCCCTAAGCGGCCCTCATCCGACTGGACGATCATAACAAATACGTTCGAGCAGATATCTACTGGATCCGGCGCTGCCGATGCTGCCATCCATCTGCCCTACGTAACCCAGCTGAACGGTAAGATCGCGATACAGGATAACACGCTGGACAATTACGGAACGGATGGCCAATACGTGGGGATCCGTTGGATGGGCACTTCCACCAACACCTCGGGCAATTCCACGACTCCATCCAACCTGTACATCGAAGACAACTACTTCGACGGCTACGAGGCGGCGTCTATCATGCTCAATCAAGCCGGTGTAACAACAGTGCGGCGGAACGAATTTGGACCGCATACGGGTTCTCAAGAGAATACCATTTTGGAGGAAACTACCGGGGGAGGCTATGGTAAAGGCGACTCGGCCATAATGATGCTAAATATCAGCACGAGCGCAAACAACCGAGTCCTGACGTGGTACCCGACAGATGAACCGAAGATGGAGGACTGTGAACTCAAAGTGTCCGTCGCGCCCCCGGTCATGCCAAATCTTCCCAGCGATGCGGGCGGAATTTGGACCCTACCCCAACCCGGTGTCACGCTGGATTTCTACTATACCGCCACGAATAAGGCGGAGGAATACTTGGGGAGCGTGGAAAACGTAACAGAGACAGGAACGGTAACCGTGCCCAAACTGCCGAGCGCACCCGGCTACATCAGGGTGCAGACCCAAAGCTCTAATGGGTCCGTTCAACCGCAATCGTCGCAATACTCGCGTACTGTCGCCACCGAGGGTCCCGGGCAATGTATGGTCCCTCAGGCATCGATCTCTTTGCGGGCCTGGGCTGACGTCGACCCAGACGCCGCAGACTATGCTTCTATTGTCGCCAAGGCCCGGGAGATCCCTTCGGGTGAGTCTATAACGGCAGGAGAATCGGTCTGGTTCACGTACACAGTTAAGAACCCGAGTCGCCTTGATGTGTCCGATATCGTTGTCCGCGACACCTATAGCAATGAGGAGGTCTGCCGAATCCCGAGCCTTCCCCCAAAGGGCGAAGTCGGTTGCGTCCGCCAGGTCACGCCAGAAGAACTTGGGCTTTGACCGCCGCACCTGAAGGCGCGCGGCAGCTTAGAGCTGGTCCCTCACCAAATCGTCACGCGCTGGTCCAATTCAAGCCATAGGCTATCGCCGGGACGGACATTGAACGCCTCGTGAAACACGTCGAGGTTGCGGATCACGCCGTTGCATCGGAACTCGGCAGGGGAATGGGGATCGATGGTGAGACGTCTGACCTGTTCGGCATCCCGGACCTTCGACCGCCAACTCACCGCCCAGCCCCACAAGAACCGCTGGGCCGCGCTCATACCGTCGAGGGTCGGGCCAATCCGCGATTGAACGGCGCCGGGGCTCGATGCACCGCCACCCAGTGAACTGGTCTGGACTTCCCGGTCAGGTGAGACTTGCGATGGTGCGGATGGGTCGGCACGGTCAAGCGTCAGCGTGTAGGCATCCCACGCGATTGCCAACCCCCCCAAGTCCCCGATGTTCTCCCCGATGGTCAACGCACCGTTGACGTGGGGTGGGTTGGATTCCGCCGCCAATTGGCGAGGCACGTATGCGTCGTATTGGGCGATCAGCGCGCTGGTGCGGCGGTCGAATTCGGCCCGGTCGTCGGCGGTCCACCAATCCGCCAATCGGCCATCGCCGTCGAATCGCGAACCCTGATCGTCGAAAGCGTGGCCAATCTCATGCCCGATGACGGCGCCGATCCCTCCGTAATTGGCGGCATCGTCGGCCCCGGCATTGAAGAACGGCGGCCGCAGAATCGCAGCGGGAAACACGATCTCATTCATGCCGGGGTTGTAATAGGCGTTGACAGTCTGCGGCGACATGAACCATTCGGTCCGATCGACGGGCCCCAATGACTTGGTCAGCTCTCGATCCAACTCGAAAGCCGCGGCAGCGCGAGCGGCGGCGACCGGATCGTTCGGCGCCACTTTCAACGCCGAATAATCCCGCCAGCGCTCCGGATAGCCGATTTTCAAGGTGATCTTATCCAGTTTCGTGAGCGCTTTGGCACGCGTGTCGGGCCCCATCCAGGCGAGTTCTGAAATGGACGCTCGATAGGCGTCGAGCAGGTTTTGCACGATTTTGGCGACCTGCTCTTTGTGTTCCACTGGGAAATGGCGCTCGACATAGAGTTGTCCGACGGCCTCACCCATGATCCCCTCCACCAGCGAAACCGCGCGCTTCCACCGTTCGCGAAGCTCAGTGGCGCCGGTGATGACCGGCCCCCAGAACTCGAAATTCTTCTCCACAATCGGATCGCAGAGCAGGCCGGCGCGCGCGCTAACCACTCGCCAGGCCGCCCACTGTTGAAGCGTCTCCAATGGCGTCTCGGACCAGAGACTCGCCATCTGCTCTATGAAACTGGGTTGACGCACGATGACGTTCGCTAAAGCGCCGCCCGGACCGCCTAAGCCATCTATCCACCGTTGCCAAGCGAAGTCTGGGGCCCGCTCGGCGAGGGCCGCCATCGTCATCGGGTTGTGGGTGCGAAGCTCATCACGGGAGGCAACGGCGTCCCAATGGGCGCCAGCCAAAGCGGCCTCAAAATCGAAAACTACCCGCGCGGCATCGCCGGGTGCGACTGGGAGGGTATCGCCGCAAGCCAGGGTAAACATGTCCGCTATGTGCTCGAGATAGGCGGCACGGACCGACTCGAACTTGTCTTCCCGATAATAGGCCTCATCCGGCAGGCCGATACCGCCCTGAGCGACGTTGATGGCGTAGCGCGTCGGATTGTCCGGATCGGTGTCGACCCAAAGCCCGACCAACCCACCCACGCCAGACCGTTCCAGGGCGCCCAAAACGTGGGCGAGGTCGTCGCGCGATACGGCGCTCAAGATTGGGACCAGGTCGGGGCGAATCGGGGCGGCGCCGGCCGCTTCGATGGCGGCCGTATCCATGAAGGCGGCGTATAGGGCGCCAATGGTGGCCGCATCCCCCTTCGCTGTCCCGCGGGCCGCCTGCTCGGCACACTGCTCGATGATGTCGCGGACCTGGTGTTCCGATTCGTCGAAAAGCTCACGGAAGGCGCCATCGGTGGCCCGGTCGGCGGGAATCTCGTAGGTGTCCAACCAAAGCCCATTGACGTGCCGGTAAAGATCGTCTTGAGGCCGGATGGCGGAGTCTTGCCAGCGCCGGTCGATCCCTGTCGAAGCCATGAGTTGCGTCCTTTCCGCGTGTGTGGGAGGTCGCCATATCGGCGGCGACCAGGCACCAGGGTATGGCCTGACCCTGGGTCCGGACTGACGCGAGCGGTGAGTCGATGCCGGGTTGGGGCGGTTGTCGACCGGTTCTTCGCCGGTCTCCTGGTGCGTCCCGGCCTGTCTCGCCCGCGAGCGTGGGAGGATGGCGGCCATGCGAATTCATGTGGGCAGTGACCATGCCGGTTACGAGCTGAAAGCCGAACTGTTGCGCCACCTGGGCGAGTCGGGCTTCGATACCAGGGACCACGGTGCGGCGGCGTTCGATGCGACGGACGATTATCCAGCGATTTGCTTCGACGTAGCAGAAGCCGTGGTCCGCGAAAAGCTCAGCCTCGGCGTGGTGATCGGAGGATCGGGCAACGGCGAGCAGATCGCGGCGAATAAGGTGATCGGCACGCGGGCGGCGTTGGCCTGGAGCGTTGAAACCGCCAAGCTCGCGCGTTGGCACAACGACGCCAACATCGTGGCGATCGGCGCTCGACAGCACACTGTCGAGGAGGCTCTCGCGATCGTGGATGCGTTCCTGGCCGAGGGCTTTAGCGGCGACAGGCGCCACGAACGGCGCGTCGAGCAGATAGCGAGCTATGAGGACCGAAGGGCCAGCGGAGGCTTTGTCGGCCAGCGCGCCAAGAGCACCTGGGTGGACTGACAGTCGAATCAGGGTCTCGTATCCGACTCGGGCAGCTGGAGGGGGGTCGCCAGTTGACCCTCGCGACATGCCGAGCATGAGCGCGCCCACGGGCCAACGATGGCCGTCTAAGCAGGCCGCCACTGTCCATCTTGGTGAGTCGGCCCATCGGTGAGCCAGCTCAAACGTCGGCATTTCGAAACACCGGGGAAAATTGGCGCCGGATTGGCTGGGGCCGCCGCACTCACTACGTCGCGTCTATATAGAGCTCTTGGCTATTGGGACTGTGGCCAGCCGCATCGCGATAGAGTTCTTGGTCATTAGGTCGAGTCGAAATGCGCCAATTCGGCGATCCTAATAGCCGAAAGCTCTATCGATGTGAGCGCGCGCCGTCCACTATTGACCAGAAGCTCTATCGATGTAGTCCGCACGGACTGACGCGAACACGGCCGGCCGGTCTGCACCCACTAGCCCAAACCGGTGTCGTGGGCGCTGGACCACCGCGGTGACATACGGCCTCAGATGTACAGGGCTGGGTCCTCCATCGCCCCCAACAGGTGCGCGGAGACGCGGTGTTGCCTTGCTGGCACACCTACCATGACTGAGCCGGGCGGACCGTCCCGGACCACTACCGCGTTGGCGCCGATCTGAACGTCGTCGCCGATCAGGAGCGGTCCCAGCACTTTCGCTCCTGCCCCGACCGTGACCCGATTCCCTAGTGTCGGGTGGCGTTTGCCGGGTGACATCGAACGCCCTCCGAGTGTTACTCCCTGGAACAGGGTCACGTCATCGCCCACTTCGGTGGTTTCACCGATCACCACCCCCATCCCATGGTCGATGAACAAACGCCGTCCCAGCTCAGCCCCAGGGTGGATCTCGACCCCCGTCATGAACCGGGTGAACTGCGAGGCGAGGCGGGCAAGCAGTTTGCCCCAGTGTCGCCGCCACAGGCGGTGGGTTACCCGGTGCGCCCACACGGCGTGCAACCCTGGGTAGCCGAGCGCGACCTCCAGGCGGGTGCGCGCCGCCGGGTCGCGGTCGCGGGCGGCCTGAAGGTCTTCTCGCAGTTCGGTGGCCAGGCGCTGGAACGGGCGGAGCATGGCGGTCTCCTTGTCTTGCGATCGGGTGGACGATGCCGTCCCTCACCATCGCCAACCAAACCGGCCGACGTAGGGTGAGGGACGCCATCGTCCACGGTTAGTCCAATAAGTCGGCGTAAAGGACGGTGGACAGGTAACGTTCCCCGAACGAAGGAACGATGACCACAATCGTTTTGCCAGCGGATTCGGGACGTTCGCCGACCTCGATGGCGGCGGCCAGTGCGGCGCCGGAAGAGATGCCCACCAGCAGGCCCTCCTGGGTGGCGGCCGCG
>JAIRXV010000196.1 GCA_031268115.1 Bifidobacteriaceae bacterium | reverse complement strand
GTGATAGTCGAGCCCCTCCGCTTCGGCCTCAGCGAGGGCCTCGTTCATCCGGGCGAAGTCCCGCGGGATCAGTCGGGTGACCCGCCTCAAAGTGGCCGCCCGGTCCTTATCTACGCCGGCCAAGAGATCGGCCCCTATCCTGGACCAGGTTTCCTCGACGTGCCGTTCCACCAAATCCAGGAAAACGTCGGCATCGTCGAACCCTTCTGCGTCCAGAACGTCCAGCGTCTCGGCGAGCAGAATCCCGTTCTCAAGGGCGCCGACCGTGACGCGCGCCGGTTTGAGATCCAGGATGTATGCCCTGCCCCCGGACATCCCGGCCGCGAAGTTGCGTCCAACTCGGCCCAATATCACCGCGACACCGCCGGTCATGTACTCCAACCCGTGATCGCCTACCCCCTCCACCACCAGTTCGGCCCCGGAATTGCGGACCGCGAACCGTTCTCCCACCATGCCCGACAAGAGGATACGGCCCGAGGTGGCGCCGTACCCGATCACGTTGCCGGCGATGACGTTCTCGTGGGCGTGGAACGGTGCATCGGGAGCGGGGCGGACCGTTATCCGCCCGCCCGAAAGGCCCTTGCCGAGATAGTCGTTGGTGTCCCCGGTCAACCGCAGGTGGATTCCTCGTGGCAGGAAGGCCCCGAAACTCTGCCCAGCCGATCCGGTGAATTCCACTTCTATGGTGTCGTCAGGCAGGCCTTCCCCGCCGTATCGTTTGACTACTTCGTGTCCAAGCATGGTGCCTACGGTCCGGTTTGTGTTGTGGATCGGGGAAGATATTCGCACGTGCTCACCTCGTTCCAGAGCGGGAGTCGCTTTGGCTATCAGCACCCGGTCCAATGCGCGCTCCAGCCCGTGGTCTTGGGCGGTGGTGTTCCGCAGCGGCGAATCCCACGCGTTGTTAGGAACGTAGAGAATGGGAGACAGGTCCAGTCCCTGTGCCTTCCAGTGGCCGATGGCGGCGCGCGGGTCTATCAAATCGACTCGCCCAATGATTTCTTCAAGCGAGCTGAACCCGAGTGCCGCGAGGTATTCGCGGACTTGCTGGGCGATAAACTCGAAAAAGGCGATCACGTGTTGTGGTTTGCCCGCGAACCGGGCCCTGAGTTCGGGGTTTTGAGTCGCTACACCTACTGGGCAGGTGTCTTTGTGGCAGACGCGCATCATGACGCAGCCGAGCGTCACCAGCGGCGCCGTGGCAAATCCGAATTCCTCGGCGCCTAACATCGCCCCGACTATGACGTCTCGCCCGGTCTTCAACTGCCCGTCCACTTGGACCACTATTCGGTCTCGTAAGTTGTTCAGCAGCAGTGTTTGTTGAGTTTCGGCCAAACCGAGTTCCCAGGGCGCGCCAGCGTGTTTGAGGCTGGTCAACGGCGAGGCACCCGTGCCGCCATCGTGCCCGGAGATTAGGACCACATCGGAATGGGCCTTGGAAACGCCGGCGGCGACCGTACCGACACCGACCTCCGAGACGAGCTTTACGTGTATCCGGGCCGCTGGGTTAGCGTTCTTTAGATCGTGAATGAGCTGTTTGAGATCCTCAATCGAATAGATGTCGTGGTGCGGCGGCGGCGAGATCAGACCTACCCCAGGGGTGGCGTGGCGGGTGGCGGCCACCCATGGATACACCTTCGGACCAGGCAATTGCCCGCCCTCTCCCGGTTTAGCGCCTTGGGCCATTTTGATTTGGATATCGGCGGCGTTGGTGAGGTATTCGGCGGTTACGCCAAAGCGTCCAGAGGCCACCTGCTTGATCGCGGAACGGCGCTGCGGATCGTGCAACCGGGACGGGTCTTCGCCGCCCTCGCCGGTATTGGATTTGCCGCCGATGGCGTTCATGGCCAAGGCAAGAGTCTCGTGCGCTTCGGGGGAAATGGACCCGTAACTCATCGCGCCAGTGGTGAAGCGGCGCATGATCGCCGTGACGGGTTCGACCCTTTCGATGGGAATGGGATCGCGTAGACCGTAGCGCAACGCGAACAGGCCGCGAAGGGTGGCCAGACGCTTGGACTGATCGTCGATGCGGTCCGCGTAGCGGGTGAACAGTGCGTAGTCCCGGCGGCGAGTGGCGGTCTGGAGCAAGAAGATAGCGTCCGGGTCCAACAGGTGAACCTCTCCGTCCCGACGCCACTTGTATTGCCCTCCGGTATCGAGCGTCTTGCCCGCCACGGTGCCACCCTCAACGGGGTAAGCGCGTGTATGGCGGGCCTCGACTTCGCGCGCCAGCACGTCGAGTCCGACGCCGCCGAGCCGGGACGTGGTGCCCGCGAAATAGCGTTCCACTAGGTCTCCAGCTAGACCGACCGCCTCGAACACCTGGGCGGCCCGGTAGGAGCCGACAGTAGAGATGCCCATTTTGCTCATGACCTTTAGGACACCTTTGCCCAGAGCCTTGATCAGGTTGGCCACGGCCGTGGGCTCGTCCACTTTGGGGATATCGCCCTGGCGGACCATCCGCTCCACCGTCTCCATCGCCAAATACGGGTTGACCGCGGCCGCCCCGTACCCGACCAGCAGCGCCACGTGGTGAACCTCGCGGACATCGCCCGCCTCGACCACCAATTCGGTTTGAGTGCGGGTGTGTCCGCGCAGCAGATGGTGGTGGACGGCAGAGGTCAGCAGCAGCGACGGGATAGGCGCCAACTCAGCGTTCGATTCGCGGTCCGACAGGACAATGAAGCTGACCCCAGCGGCGATGGCGGAATCGACCTCGGCGAAGATCTCCTCAAGCCTGGCCCCCAGGCCCGCACCGCCGCCGGCCACCGGGTAGAGCCCTCGGATGATCGTGGAACTGAACCCGGCCGAACCCTGCTTGTAGCGATCGATCCGCACAATCTTGGCCAAATCGTCGTTGTCGATCACCGGGAATGGGAGAACCAGCTTGCGGGCGTGGTCCGGTGTTTCGGCAAGAAGGTTCGGTCGCGGTCCAATCGCGCTGCTTAGCGACGTCACCAGCTCTTCCCTGATCGCGTCCAGCGGTGGGTTTGTGACCTGGGCGAACAATTGAGAAAAGTAGTCGAATAGGAGCCGCGGGCGGTCGGATAGAACCGCCACGGGGGTATCGGAACCCATCGAACCGATGGGCTCCGCGCCCGTGGCCGCCATCGGCGCCAGGATTAGGCGCAGCTCCTCTTGGGTGTAGCCGAAAGTCAGTTGCCGGCGGACCACGGAGGCCCGAGTGTGTGCGACGTGCTCTCTGGGGGGCAGGGAGGTGAGATAGACCGAGCGGTCCGCCACCCACTGGTCGTACGGCGCGCGGCCCGCCAATTGGGATTTGATCTCGGAGTTCTCGACCACGCGGCCCGACTGGGTGTCCACCAGGAACATGCGGCCCGGTTCGAGGCGACCTTTGCGCACAACCGCGGACGGCGGGATCTCAAGGACACCAGTCTCAGAGGCCAACACCACGAGGCCGTCCTTGGTCACCCAAAACCGCCCCGGCCTAAGGCCGTTGCGGTCGAGTTGGGCGCCAATATAGCGACCGTCCGTGAACGCCACGCAGGCCGGCCCGTCCCACGCTTCTTGCACGGTGGCGTGGTACTCATAGAACGCCCGCACGGCGGGGTCCATGTCGAGGTGGTTCTCCCACGCCTGAGGCACCATCATCATGACCGCGTGGGGAAGCACCCGTCCGGCCAAATGCAACAGTTCCAGAAGCGAGTTGAACGATGCCGAATCGGATTCGCCGGGCGCGCAGATGGGACTCAGCGGACCGATGGGACCGATCAGATCGGATTCCATTTGACCTTCTCGGGCCGAAACCCAGTTGCGGTTGCCCTGAACGGTGTTGATCTCGCCGTTGTGCGCCATGAGGCTGAACGGCTGGGCAAGCTGCCACGACGGAAACGTGTTGGTGGAGAATCGCGAATGCACCAAAGCGATCTCGCTGGCGAAACGTTGATCTCCAAGGTCCGGGAAGAAACCGAGCAACTGGTCTGTGGTGAGCATCCCCTTGTACACGACAGTGCGGGCAGATAGGGACGCGAAATAGGTGCCGGCTTCGTGACCGGCGCGTTTGACCACACGGTACGTCTTGCGGTCGAGGTCGATCCCACCGATCCCCCCGCCGGGTGCGGCGACCGCGAGCTGGCGGAACACCGGCATCGAGGACCGCGCGGTGGGCCCAATGAGTTCCGCGTTGATTGGCACGTTCCTCCACGCGAGGCGCTCCAGGCCTTCCTCGGCGACAATCCGATCGATCTTCGACATCGCCCGCACCGTCTCATCCGGATCGGCCGGGAGGAAGGCCATGCCCACCGCGTAATGTCCGCGAGGCGGCAACCCACGGTCGAACAGGTCGCGCATCAGGGCATCGGGCACCTGGGTCAGGATGCCAGCACCATCGCCGGTGTTGGCCTCGGCTCCCACCGCACCTCGGTGGTCGAGGTTCTTCAGCACCGTGAGCGCGGAATCGACGATGTCGCGCCCCGGCTCGCCCCGAAGCGTCGCCACGAAGGCGACACCGCAGGAATCGTGCTCCGATTGAGGGGAATACAAACCCTCGGTGGCTGTGCGGCGGGGATCGGGGGCCATGGACACGTGTCACCGTCCTTGAGCGATGCAGGGGCAGGGCATTGCGGTGTTGCCACCGGGAAGCGCGGGCCGATGTGAGCGCCCACCAGGAGCTTGGGGCACTCACAAAGGGACCCGTGCGTCAGCGAATCTCGCGTCATCACGGGTCGAGAACCGATTGTAGCCAGCTGAGGAACCTCTCGAAACCCTTCGGCCGGCGAT
This sequence comes from Bifidobacteriaceae bacterium, assembly GCA_031268115.1. GTDB lineage: Bacteria > Actinomycetota > Actinomycetes > Actinomycetales > WQXJ01 > JAIRRT01. The sequence goes on along the minus strand of JAIRXV010000196.1, from coordinate 3,654 downwards.
TCAGGCTGACGAAGGGCCCTGCGGTGCCTCGCGATCCGGTTCGTCCGCAAGGTCTGGGCCGTCCCGTTTGGGGGGAACGGCATCGGCGGGGGTTTGGCGATCCTCGCGATCTGAGGCGACCGGTTCGTCCGCAAGGTCTGAGGCGACCGGTTCGTCCGCAAGATCTGAGCCGTCCCGTTTGGGGGGAACGGCATCGGCGGGGGTTCGGTTGGCACGCTCCAAGTCCGTGTCCCGTCCGGGATGGCGCACCGCGGAAACCGCGAAGGCAACGGCGCCGGCCAAGCCCACCGCGATGGAAGTCCACACGTTCAGACGAAGCCCCAGGAAGTGGTGGGCGGTGTCGATGCGAACGGTCTCTATGAACCCGCGTCCCAAGGCGTACACAACCATGTACAGCGCGAACACTCGCCCATGCCCCAAACGCCAGCGGCGGTCCACGGCAACCAAGAAAGCCGCGCCCGCGACATTCCACAACGCCTCATAAAGGAAGGTGGGATGGAACAAAGTCCCGTCCGGGTAGCCGGCCTGATGGGTGACCTCCGGCGACACTCGCAAACCCCACGGCAAGGAAGTGGGTCCGCCAAACAGCTCCTGATTGAACCAGTTGCCGAGGCGGCCAATACCCTGAGCCACGAGGATTGCCGGTGCCAGCGCATCCGCGATCGGCGGCAAAAGAACCCCAGCGCGGCGGGCCCCGAACCACGCGCCCAAGGCCCCTAAAGCGATCCCGCCCCAAATGCCCATGCCGCCCTCCCAGATGTAGAGGGCCCTAATGGGATCCCCACCGGTTCCGAAATAGGCATCCGGCGAGGTGATCACGTGATAGATCCGGGCGCCCAGAATCCCGAACGGAACGGCCCAGAGCGTGATGTCCATCACCGCGTCAGGCCGTCCGCCGCGTTGCTGATAGCGCCGGGTACCGATCCACCAGGCGGCGACGATCCCGACGACGATGCACAGTGCGTACGCGCGGATCGGGAACGGCCCGATGTGCCACTCACCCACCGTGGGGCTCGGGATAAGGGTTGTGGGCGGCACGGGGCGAGCTTAGCGCGGCGGACGCCAACCTCAGCGGACATTGGTATGTTCGTCTACGAGTCTGTTGACCTGACAGAGAGGACTGACCGCCATGTCGCACATCGTCGTGCTTGGGGGAACCGGCTACGCAGGCAGTGCCATCGCCAAAGAGGCAGTGGCGCGGGGACACCGGGTCACAGTGGTGGCCCGCCACGGGCCCTCCGCTCCCACGGAGGGCGCAACGTACATCGAAGGGTCCGCCACGGACGATGACGTCGTGAACGGGGCCATAGGGGATTCAGACATCCTGGTCGTGGCTCTGGCACCGCGGGGTGCGCTGGCCGGGAAACTGCGCCCGTTGGCCCGCCATATCGCGGAATTGGCGCGGACCGCAGGAATCCGCCTGGGGGTGGTGGGCGGCGCCGGGTCGCTGCTTTCGGCCCCGGGCGGTCCGCGGATCCTTCAGACCAGAGGCTTCCCTGCGGCGGTCAAACCCGAGGCGGCGGAGATGGCCGGGGTGTTGGACGATCTGCGTGCTTCCCCCCAAGACCTGGACTGGTTCATGCTCAGCCCGGCCATTGAGTTCGGCGCCCATGCACCGGGCGAGGCCCTAGGCGCCTACCGCGAGGGAGGCGACTTCCCCGTCACCGACGATGACGGCCGGTCCGAGATCTCGGGCCCGGACTTTGCCCTGGCGTTCGTGGACGAGATCGAGCGCCCGGCGCACAGCCGCCAGCGTTTCACGGTGGCCCACTAGCCGCCTTCGTTGCTGAAACGTGTGCAGATGAGCCGAGTCTTCGGATCTCGGGGTCCCCGCGTCTCAGCGGGTCAGAGCTACGCTCTGCCCCGCCGGTGCCACCGTCCCGCCCACCCCGGCGCTACAGCTGCCGGCCCGCTGGGTGCGCCACCAAAGCAGCGGTGACTGAGCGCAGAATCGTGTTGGCGTCTAGGCCCACCTGTTCGAGCAGTTGTTCGCGCGAGGACGGGGCCAGGAAGGCGGAGGGTACGCCGTAGGTGAGGACCGGCATCGTCACTCGCTGCGCGGTCAAGGCGGCCGCGACCGCCTCCCCCACTCCCCCGCTGACAAGCCCGTCCTCGATGACGATGACGGCGTCGTGGCTTGCGGCCAGCCGCACCAGGGCTTCGTTGACGGGTAACACCCAGCGCGGATCGACCACCGTGCATCCGATCCCCTCGTCTGTCAGCCCAGCGGCCACCTTCGACGCCGTGGCCGCGCAAGCGCCGATCGATACGATCAGCGCGGATTCGGGGCCGGGGGCGCCTAAGGCCAGCACGTCCATCCCGTCGCGGCGCGCCAGCGCGGGCAGGTCCGGTGGCACATCCCCTTTGGGGTAGCGCAAGGCGGTGGGGCCGGCATCGTCCGCGAGGGCCTCGGCCAAGGCCTCGCGCAACGTGGCAGCGTCGCGGGGGGCCGCCACCCGCAGCCCCGGTACCATCCGAAACATCGCCAAGTCCCACTGGCCGTTGTGGCTGGGACCGTCATTCCCCGTCAAACCGGCTCTGTCCAGCACAAATGTCACGGGCGCGCGGTGTAGGGCGACATCCATGAGGATCTGGTCGAATCCCCGGTTGAGGAATGTCGCATACACCGCGACAACCGGATGCAGGCCCTCGAATGCCATCCCAGCGGCAGTCGTGACGGCGTGTTGCTCGGCGATCCCGACATCGATCACGCGGTCCGGGAATTCGGCGGCGAAACGGTTCAGCCCCACCGGTTCGCGCATGGCCGCCGTGAGCGCAACGATCCGGTCATCGTGCCGCGCCAGGGCCACCAACTCTTCCGCGAACACACCGGTCCACTGCGACCCCTGGCGACTCGCGGGCGCGGGCAGCCCTGTCTCCGGGTCGATCCGCCCCACGGCATGAAACCGGTCCAACGCGTTGTCTTCGGCCGGTGCGTAACCGCGCCCCTTTTCCGTGATCGCGTGGACGATGACGGGCCCCCCGAACGCTTTTGCCCTCTCCAAGGCACGGGTCAGTTGGGCAATGTCGTGCCCGTTGACTGCCCCAATGTATTTGATGCCCAAGTCCTCGAAGAGCACCTGCGGGGCAACGACATCCTTGATGCCTTTCTTCAGCCCGTGCAGCGCCGTGTAGACCAGGGCGCCCGGACGGCCATGGGCCTTGAGGAACCGCCGGCCCCAGTCGAGGACGCGTTCATACGCACCGGTGGTGCGCAGGCCGGCCAGATGGGTGGCCAACCCGCCGATAGTCGGGGCGTAGGAGCGGCCGTTGTCGTTGACCACTATGACAAGCGGCACGTCCTTCCACTCCGCGATGTTGTTCAGTGCCTCCCAGCTCATCCCACCGGTCAACGCGCCATCGCCTACCACGGCGACCGTGTAGCGGTTGTCGCGCCGGTGGCCGCCCTGTAGGCGCCGGGCCGCCGCGATCCCCGCCGCCCAGGACAGGCCCGCCGAGGCGTGGGAGTTCTCCACCACGTCGTGCGCCGACTCCGCCCGCGACGGGTAGCCCGAGAGCCCTCCCCGCCGGCGCAGCCCCGAGAAGTCCTGGCGGCCCGTCAGCAGCTTGTGGACGTAGGCCTGGTGGCCGGTGTCGAACACGATCGCGTCCCTCGGGGAGTCGAACACCCGGTGCAGGGCGATCGTCAGCTCC
>JAIRXV010000186.1 GCA_031268115.1 Bifidobacteriaceae bacterium | reverse complement strand
GGCGGCCGCCTTGATCACGGCGGTGCGGGCCTCGGTTACATTAGCGCTTTCCGTCTCGCTTCGGCGGATTTGATTCCCACTCCACGAGACCAGCTGATTCGCGCCTTTGCACGCCGCATCCAAGTCATGAACCGCTGCCGAGACGAGCCCAACCAGTCGCTGCAAGTCATCGATGCTCGCGATTGTTCCTCCCGCACCGCCGTCGATCCGGACTCCTTCATCGGCGCTATTGCCCTTCTTTCCGCTCATCGCACGCCACCCCCCGCCGCGTCGGCCTGAACGGCGTTGTTGTACGCCACTGCTCGCTGGTGGGCGTGCTCACATAGGCTCCGGCCGGTGAGCGTCATCGACCTCAAGTGGTTGAGCCGGCTAAGGTAGGCCGCTACCGCCGGAGAGGTCCACTTGGCGGGAACGGCACCCGCCAACGTGGCGCTCGCTTGATCGAGCGCTTGAACACTTTGCGCGATACCGCTTGTGTCCACGAGCGGAGCGGTGGGGGCATTTCCCCCAAGCAGTTGGGATCCGAGGTTCCCCCATAGTGCATCGGTCATGGGCGCCATCGTCGCGCGTCGGTGGGCCTTCGTGCTCGCGTGGACCCCTCGGACTGTGGATAACCGTCCCTGTGGAGAATGCGGCGCAGACCTTTGGGCGCAACGGACACATTCGCCGCCCGCGCTACGTGCACTCCCGCCAGTCGGGAACAATGGGCCGGTGTCCACCACGTTCACCAAGTCTTTCCGTTCGGATTCGCCGGGCTCGCCCAGCCTTGAGGCCGCAGGACTGCGTTGGCTGGCCGAGGCCGAAAACCAAGGCGGCGTCAGTACTCCGGCGATCTTCGGCATCGGGCACCTTCAACTCGACATGGAGCGGATCGAGACCGTCCCGGCGAGCCGCACCGCCGCACTGGCCTTTGGGCGCGCGCTGGCCGTTACCCACGCCGCGGGCGCGCCCCACTTTGGTGCTCCCCCGGCCGGTTGGCGCGGTCAAGGCGGCTCGATTGGGCTGGCGCCGCTACCGTTTACCGAAGCCAGCGGCGCGCCTCTGACGTGGGGCCACTTCTATGCGCGCCACCGGGTGCAACCCTACGTCCGCTGGGCAATCCAGCGTGGCGGGCTGAGCGAACGATCCGCTGGGGTGTTCGAGGACTTAGCCGAACGCCTCGTCGCCGGCGATTTCGATGCGCCCCAACCCGCTGGCGTCCCGGCCGTGGCGCGCATCCATGGGGATTTGTGGTCCGGCAACGTCATGTGGACTGCCCCGCCGCATGGGCCAGGGCATTGGTCAGGCGCCACAATCATCGATCCGGCAGCGCACGGCGGTCACGCCGAGACCGATTTGGCGATGCTGGGGCTATTCGGGGTTCCCCACTTGGCCGCAATCCTCGACGCCTACAACGAACGATGCCCTATTGCGCCCGGTTGGCGGGCCCGAGTCGCGCTGCACCGCTTACATCCCCTTTTGGTTCACGCCATGTTGTTCGGGCCGACGTACGGCCGCGAAGCAGTCGCCATCGCGCGCCAGTACGTATAGTCCTGGCACGGCGGAAATGCCGCATTTCAGCGGTCTCCTTGGGCGTCGGTGCGGTTTTTGGGCGCCATCAGGGCTACCGTGGCCCCATGACGACACCACCGTCTTATCCACCGCGGCCTTCGCCGGCGCACCGTGCGGCTTCGCCGGCCGCCGATGACGTTCCCCCCTCGCCCTACCGCCCACCTGCCGGCCATCCGGCCGAGGTGACACCGCCCAACGATAGCGCCGGCGAACAAACCCAACGCGATCCAGAGGCCGACCGCCGGCTGCCAGAGCCGCTGACCGCGTACGCCCCGGGGCCGGTTTTCGATCTCGCGAACGAACGGGTGGTCGGAGCGCCAGGTTGGGCCGCAGGCGGCGCCGGGTGGACAAGTGGACAGCCCGCAGACGAAAGGGTGGCCGGGGTTTCGCCTGGACCGCCGCGCGGCACCGAAGAACCGGCTCACACGCCATCCACCGGCCCCCTTGCGGCCGGTAACGACAATGATTTGCCAGCGTTGTCCGGACCCGATGGGGGCACGGGTCGCCGGGCCTCAGCGTTCCCGCCGCCCGACGAGATCGCCTTGGATGGACCGCCCACCTTCCAGTTTCCCGGCGCCACGGCCTTCGGGAGGACCGAGGCCCCAGCCCCGGCCGCATCCCGCGGAACCGATGGACCGTCCGCATTCCCCGCGGCGGGCCCCGCCCCCGAAGACCTTGCGCTGCCGCGGGGTGAGGCTATGCCGCCCGCCTCACCGCCAAGCGAGCCGAGCCGATCGTCCACACCGCCGGCATTCCATCCCGGCGGGGAAATGCCTAGGCCGCCGGTCTTCCCCCCAATCGACGCGGGCGCCGCCTCTCAGGGCGCCGCCTCTCAAGGGACCGCCGATGCGGCCTATCCCGGCGACCCATTCCAGTCCGCGCCGCAACAACCCGCGCCGCCGTTCCCGGCGTCGGATCCCGACGCCGGTGAGCCGTGGGCACACGGGAGCGAAGACGAACCGCGCGACTACGTGCCCACCGGGCAAGACCAACCCGAAGAATTTCCATCTTTCCCGCCTGGCGAGTTGGACGCAAGCAGTCAAGGAGCCGCCGGCCCCGCCGCCGAGGACGATTCGCTCCCGGATCCTCCGGCGTTCCCAGGTGACGCCTCACCTCAGGATTTTCCCGGCGCTCGCATCCCCGATATCGATCCGCCGCTCTTCCCGCCTGCCAACCCCCGCGCCGCAGGCGGCGACCCCTCCGCGGCCCGCAGTCAAGAAGGCCTAGCGGGGGACGACGACTTCGCCCCTCCGCTCGTAGCTGGCATCGAACCGGCCGATCTCCTAGCTTTCCCGACAATGGGCGAGCCTCCGGGTGCGGCGCCAGTGTTTCCTCCTCCCGTCGAGGCGCGCACGGCACCCCCGCGGACCGCCGGATCGAGCGCACCGCGAGTCTTCCCGTCCGCGGGGCAACGCCCTGGCTTCCCTCAGATGGGCGGCCCCGCCTCAGAGCGTGGCGACGCCTTCCAACCCGCACCGGCATCGGAACTCGAGGCGCCCGAACCGGCCGAAGACGCCGTATCGCACCCTGAGCCGCCCCAACCGGTCTTCCCACCTTTGCGGGGCACCGAGCCGCGTTCCCCGGCGACCGGCCCGAGCGAGGCACCAGCCGTACCGCCGGCCCCCAAAGACCTCAATGCCCCTATCGCCGCGGAGCAATGGACTGACGGACCGCCCACCTTCCCCCCCGTGGGGCCGCCAATCGACCAACCGGGCGACATCTCCGCTCCAAGTCGCCCCGGACGGGCCGTCGTCGATCCTCCAGTCCCAGAGATCTGGCAATCGCCCCCCAAGACCGCTAGCCCCCAGGCGCGCCCATTCTCCGGGGTGCTCCCCGTACCCCCACCGCCAGTCAGCCCACCGCCAGCCTTCCCAATCGCCGAACCCGTTGCCGAATCGCCCGCGGTTGAACTGGATGGCGAGTTTGCTGTGGCGGACCCTGTCCAAGCCAACCCGGCCGCCGCAACACCACTCGGCGAAACTCCCCCCGAAGTCAGCGAGGGAAGGCCGACTCCGCTGTTGGCGGACCCCTTCGCGGCCGATGGAGTCTCCTGGGCGGCCCCGCCACGAGGATTGCAGAGCAATCAGCGGGGCCCAGCCCCGATTTCCGCTCCTCTGCCGGCGCCGTCCCTCCAACCGGCGCCGTCCCTCCAACCGGCGCCGCCACCAGAGGCTCCCCAACTGACCCGGCCGCCGCAACCGGCCCAGCCGGCCCAGCCGGCACCGCCGCCCCGGCCGACCGTGCTGGGCGGGCCACCGCAGCTCACCGGGCCGACCGGGCCCACCGGGCTCGCAGGGCCCACCGGGCCACCCCAACCCACCGTGCTGGGCGGGCCACCCCAACTGGCCGGCCCGCCCCAACCGAGTGTTCGCGTAGGGGCCGAGGACTACGGCCTGCCTGGCACGCCTGAGGACTTCCCCCCTCTGCCAATGGCGACGGCGAGTGCGGTGCCGCAAGTGCCGCCATCGTCCTCGATGGCGGCGGGACCCGTGCCAGAGTTCGCCCGTCCCGTGCGAGCCGCTCCGCTCATGCCCCCGCCGCCGCCCGCAGGACCCAACCCGTGGACACGCGCGTTGTGGTTCGTTGCGTTGGTGGCGCTGGCGGGCGGAATCGTGCTCAGAGTGGTTGGTGACGGCGAAATACTGGCTACGCTGGGAGATGTGCTGACGGGTGTCGGCTCGATCGCCTTGGTCGGAGCCATCATGCTGGCCGCCTTCACGTGGAGCCAAGGCCGAGGACGCCCGCGAATCTAGCGAACCGGTCAATAGCCGGCCGACAGCTGCGGCCGCTTCGATGCTTTATGCCATCGAAGGGCACCTCGGCGTGGCACACTGGTCCGCGTGCCCAACGTCACCGGTCGGATTCGCCTGGCCGATCTCGATCCTCCGATTGCTCTGGGACCCCTCGACGGACGGTACCGCGCGACCGGCGCCAACCTCGTTGACGATCTTTCCGAAGCGGCCTTGGGTAGGGCCCGGATTGAGATTGAGATCGCCTGGTTCATACACCTCACGCGCACCCACGCCCTTCCCGGCGTACCGCACCTGAGCCCTCAGTCCGTCGCGTATCTGCAGGCCATACCCGATACGTTCGGTTCGGCCGAAATCGCCGAATTGGCCGAGGTTGAGCGTGAGACCGTCCATGACGTCAAGGCCGTGGAGTATTTCATCCGGCGGCGCCTCACGTCCCCCGCCGCGCCAGCACAGTTGCGCCAACCGGGCCTCGCGGAGTTGGTGCATTTCGGTGCCACCTCCGAAGACATCAACAACCTTGCCTACGCCGTGACCGTGCGTCACGCCGTCGAATCCGTGTGGCTGCCGGCCGCTCGGGGTTTGGCCACCGCTCTAGGCGATTTGGCCCGTGAGCACGCCGGGGTCGCAATGGTCGCGCGGACCCACGGACAGCCGGCAACGCCCACCACCCTCGGCAAAGAGTTGGCGGTGATGGCCTACCGGTTGACGCGGCAGTTGCGCCGAATCGCGGGCACTGCCTACCTGGGAAAGATCAGCGGTGCCACTGGCACCTACGGCGCTCACGTCGCGGCCAACCCGCATGCGGATTGGCCCGAGATTGCCCGCACTTTTGTCGAATCTTTGGGCCTGACATGGAACCCGCTTACCACACAGATCGAATCTCACGATTGGCAGGCCGAGCTCTATTCCGATATCGCGCGGTTCAACCGCATCGCCCACAACGTCGCCACCGACTTTTGGACCTACATTTCCCTGGGGTATTTTGCGCAAGTGCGAGGCCAAGGAACTGTGGGTTCTTCGACGATGCCGCACAAGGTCAACCCGATTCGGTTCGAGAATGCGGAGGCCAACCTAGAGATCGCCTCGGCCTTGCTAGATACCATCGCCGCCACTTTGGTGACCTCGCGCCTTCAGCGCGACTTGACGGACTCAACCACACAACGCAACATCGGTGTGGCATTGGGGCATTCTTTGCTCGCCATCGACAACATCCGGCGCGGCCTAGCCGGTCTTGACGTCAACGCCGCCGCCATCGCTCGCGACCTCGACTCGGCTTGGGAGGTCCTCGCGGAACCTATCCAGTCCGCGATGCGAGCGGCCGCCATCGCCGGGGTTCCGGATATGGAAAACCCCTACGAGCGCCTCAAAGAACTCACCCGCGGCCGGCGCACGGACGCGGCCACGTTGCGCCGTTTCGTGGCCGGTCTGGGCCTCCCCGACGATGACGCCGCTCGCCTCACCGCCCTCACCCCCGCCACCTACACTGGCCTGGCCGAGTACTTGGCCAGGCAATTCACACCCGACTCCGAGGACTGCATCTCATGAAACTCCGGCGAAGCACGCGAGAGCCATCATCGCACCATGGGTCAAGGGCCGGCATCGGTCATGGATCGACCGGCCAACGAAAGGAACCAGACATGCCAACTACGACGTACAGAGTCTCCGGCATGACCTGTCACCACTGCGTTCGCGCCGTCAAAGACGAGGTGGGGGGGTTGGACGGGGTCAGTGCGGTGGAGGTGGACCTAGTGGAAGGCGGCGTTTCGACCGTCACGGTGACGTCTGCGGCGCCATTGCCCGACGAGGAGGTGGCCACCGCCATCGGCGAGGCCGGCTACACCTTGGCGCCGCCCAACGCACTGCTGTAGCCCCGCCGCGGAGCGTGCGCGTATGGCGCAAGAGGCCGGCTACACCTTGGCGCCGCCCAACGCTCTGCTGTAGCCCCGCCGCGGAGCGTGCGCGTATGGCGCGAGAGACCGGCCACACCTTGGCGCCGCCCAACGCACTGCTGTAGCCCCGGGCAGCGCCCACCGCCTGGAAGCGATACCGCGACACGGGCTGGCAACGCGGCTACTTGACCCACCGCGCCGCCGCATACGGCGGGACGACGATGCCGGCAAGGTCACGGGCCCCAAGCGCCACTGCCCAAGCCGCGGCCAAGTGTGGGTTGCGCATCCAGGCGCGGCCCATCATGACGGCATCGGCCTGGCCCGTAACCAGGATCTGCGCGGCTTGGTAGGGCTCGGCAATCAGGCCGACCGCGCTGACACTCAGGTTCGTCGCCTCACGCAACGCGGCCGCGAATGGCACCTGATAGCCCGGCGCCACCGGTATGGCAGGGGTGTCTATTCCGCCGCTCGACACGTCGAGGTGATCGACGCCATCGTCCGCGAGCCATTGCGCCACCTGAATTGTTTCCTCAAGTCCCGAACCTCCCGGCAACCAGTCCGTGGCCGACAGCCGCACCGCAAGGACGATGCCGTCCCCCACCTCGGCGCGAACGGCCCGGGCAACCTCGCGCAACAGCCGCGCGCGGTTCTCCAAGGGCCCGCCGTAAGCGTCGGTGCGATGGTTCGAAACCGGGGACAAGAACTGGTGGAGCAGGAAGCCGTGCGCGCCGTGGAGGTCGATGACCTGGAAGCCGGCGGCCACGGCCCGAACGCACGCCGCCGCGAACTCGTCCACGACCTGGGAGATCTCGCCAACGGTCAACTCGCGGGGGGTGGCTAGGCCCGTGTTCGCCACGGCGGACGGCCCAACAGTTTGCCACTGCTCTGGCGGCGAAGGCGCGAACGCTGGATCGGCGTCCCCCCACAGGCCATGCCCGGAGCCCTTGCGCCCGGCGTGGCCGATCTGGATGGCTGGCGTGGCCCCGCAACGCGTCATCGCCTGAACCACTGGACGCAAAGCGTCCACTTGGGTGTCGTCCCAAAGGCCCAGATCGCCGGTCGCGAT
>JAIRXV010000176.1 GCA_031268115.1 Bifidobacteriaceae bacterium | reverse complement strand
CCGTCCCCGTGGCCACGGCCGCCCAACCAGATAACGATCCGGTAACGGTCCGCGCTGACTGGCACACACCAGGGTCCACGACATGGATAGCCCTTTCGGCGGCGGCGCTCAGCGGGCGCGGTTAGGATCGGCTCGCGGGCCGCATGCGGGCTGGGAACCGGGCGGTCGGCATCGGGCACAGTCAAAGGTCCTCCAAGCGGTAGCCGAGGCCTCGCACGGTAACGATCCGGAAGCCTGTCGTGGGGCCAAATCGGTCGCGCAGGCGGTTGATGTGGACATCGAGGGTGCGTTCGTTGCCATCGAAGTCGAGACCCCAGACCTCGTCCAGGAGTTGGGTCCGGGTCAGCGTCCGGCCTTTGTGACTGGCCAGGAAGAACAGCAGACCGAACTCCTTCAGCGGCAGGTTCAGGCGTCCGTCGCCAACGCTGGCCAGATGGCTGGCGTTGTCCAAGGTCAGGACGCCCGCGCGGGCTACTTGCTCAACCACTTTGCGGTAGCGGCGGAGGAGTGCCCTGACCCGTACGACCAGTTCTAGACCCTCGAAAGGCTTGACTAAGTAATCGTCTGCGCCGGCATCGAAACCGCTGACTTTGTCGCCCAGTTGGCCCTTGGCGGTCAGCATCAACAGCGGTAGGTCAGGGTAATAACGGCGGGCGGCTCGGCAGAATGCCGCGCCGTCCATGTGCGGCATCATGGCATCCACCACACACAGGTCGACCTGGGCTTCGCCGAGGATTCTGAAGGCCTCGCGGCCGTCGGCGGCCTCCAGCGCGGCGAAACCGGCGCCCCGCAGAAGTGCCTGGACCAACTCCCGGATGTGCGGGTCGTCATCGATCACCAGAATCGCGCCCACACCCGTTCCCTTCTTGTCGCTGCCAATTCGCACGCATTGTCCACCTTCAACGTAAACGGGGAGTCAACCACGGATGCCGGTTACCGGGCGAAGGAGAGCCGCCCGGGAGCTGCACCGAGGACGCCGCGGGCGGCCAGACGCACGCGCATCAGACGCCAATGTCGGCGGCCCCGACAGCACTTGATCCTGGTCGCTCTCGTCCACCGGATTCCATCTTTCGTCTTGTAAGACGAAAGGTGCGTCTCCCCAACGGAGTTGGGAGGAACGCTGCAGGCCTATAACCCCCATGGCGTGGCGTCTGGACGTAGCGCTTGCCGGTGGCCGCCGGCGATGAGTGGTCCAGTTGGACCGCTGCGGTTTCGATGCCGTAGGACTCGTTGACGATTGTTCCGGCGGTCTTGCGGAGAGTCTTCGGGACCACCCACTTGGGGAGCCGCTTGCGGGAGACCTTTGCCCTTGGTCGTGTCTTCGCGGGTGATGCCCTGCCGGGGATAGCGGATGATCTTGCCTATAACCCGATGATCTTGCCAGTGACCGCGACGGCGCCCTGCCTGTGAGGTCCACATCCTGCCAGCGGATTGCCAGCGCCTCGCCAGCACGGCCCCCGGTGCCAGCACAAAACCCATCACGTCGTACAGGTCGGCCCAGATGGCTGCTTTGTCTCCTCGGATTTGTGCCCGTGGAGCTTTGACTTCTTCCACGCTCAACGCTCGGGGCCAGGGTGCCCCGGTCGAGCCGCAGGGCCGTGTCGGTGGACGCGTTGTTTGGGGAGTTCCCTCGCTTTGTAGAGGTCGGTTGGCGGGCGGCATGGGCCAGCGGTTCAGGGCGGTGGGTCAACGGACCGGTCTTGTGCGCACGATGCCGTCCCAGGCGGAATCCGCGGTGAGGGCCGCTAGCGCCAGGCGATCCGCTAGCGCCAGGCGTATCCTGTCGCCCAGTGACAGGAGCTTGGGGTCCACCCCATAGGCCGCTGCCGCCTTGGCGTCCTGTAACGTCACGGGTTCGATCGACAACTGCGATTCGAGGAATCCTCTCGCCGCGGACCAGTCTTTGCCTTTCTGCCCGGTCTTCTGTGCCAGCTCGGCCCAGTTGGCGGTGCTTATGACGGCCCGGCCCGCCAGGGCCGCCTCTGCCACCGTTCCATGGCCGTCCTCAGCGAAAATCATCGCTATGACAGCCGAGGCCACACTTGCGGAAGGAACAGTACCAAGGGGCTCTCTGTGCGAGTGGCCCAACCCGGCCACCGCGATGCGCGCCTCAGGTTGTTCCCGGAGCGAGGACTTGCAGCGCCGCCAGGCGGGCAGCATCGGCCATGCGTGTGTCGTATGTGACCACGGCCGTGAGGTCTGGGATCAGTGCCAGGGCGCTGGCGACCCGGATCGCGTCGAGGCTGCGCAGGATTCCCGGGGCGAGACCAGCGGCGGCCTCTGCGATGGCGTTGTCCAGTGGCAGCAGATCTACTGCTTCGAGCACGGCCCGGGCCTGGCGGGTTGCGGCATCGCCGCCGGACCTGACCGCGCGCAGAAGCTCGGTCTTGGTCAGGATGCTGGTGGCGAATTCGGCGCCGCTGATCCACAGGTCTTGGAAGGCGGCGCTGCCTGGCTCTTCCTTGACCACCTTGACGAGCGCAGACGTGTCCAAGTAGTAGAACCGCATCAGCGTTCTTTTTCCCGCATCCGCGTCAGCGCGGCGCCGAAAGGCTCGGTTCCGTCAGCGGGCAGCGGCGGCGGCAGGTCGGACGGGGACTTGGCGCGTGGGATCAGCCGCCCCGCAGCTACCATCCTGTCGCGCCAAGTTCCTGGCAGCGGCGTGATTTGGGCCACGTCGGTCCCGCGGTCGGCGATGACCACGATCCGGCCGCTCCGTGCCGCTTCAATCGCGGCCGCAGGGTTCTGGCGCAACTCCCGGATTCCCACGCGCATCATGATCTACATTGTAGACCAGGGCCTGTTTCTCGGCCACGCACCCCAGTGCCGCTGGACGGCGCGCTACACTGTGGGCGGCCGGGCGTTGCTCCCGGCATCTCCGTGTGTCATAAAGGGGAGGTTGTGTTGTGCCCTCCGCCCCCATTAGGACGTGCGTGGGCTGCCGAGCGCGGTGCCCTCGGTCCGATCTTGTGCGAGTTGTTCGCGGTCAAGACACCCCTGGGGTGTTAGTGGCCGATGTGGCGGCCCGTCTGCCTGGTCGAGGCGCCTGGGTCCATGCGAGCCCCGTTTGCCTTGAGCAAGCTCTGCGGCGAGGAGCCTTCCAGCGCACGTTGCGATGGAACGGTGAGTTCGATGCCAGCGGAGTAACCGCGGCGATACAAGACTTGGCCGGAACCAGACCGCTGATCAGACCACGGAGAGCGAGTGGAAGACATGATGGACACGCTATGAGTGCCCCGAAATGAGCACCGCAGACTAGGCGGCCCCTTCCTGCCTTGGGATGGGCCAAGACAGGAGAGTTGTGGCAAAGCTTCGCGTCCACGAACTGGCGAAGGAACTGGGCATCACCAGCAAAGATGCCATCGCCAAATTGAAAGAGTTGGGCGAGTACGTGCGCGCCTCGTCCTCCACGATCGAGGCGCCCGTAGCACGTGCTTTGCGTGAGGCGTATCCGCCTAAGGCTGAGCCGGCCAGCCAAACGCCCCCACCTGGCGCCGATGCCGTACAACCACCGGCCGCCGCGAAGGATGGTTCGGCAACGTCACCGGTTGCTTCCGAGTCGATTTCAGGTGGTGCTTCCACTGCCGTCACGCCCGCCCCGCCTGCCCCTGCGGCGGACGCAAGCAAAGCGGGGGCCGCTCCCGGCCCCGGAGGTGGTGCTTCAGCGGTACCCGGTGCGCCCGCATCCCCGGTCCCGGGTGCCCCGCGCGCCCCGGGTGCTCCGCCGAGTTCTCCTGGGCCTGCCGCTCCGGGCGCTCCGGCAACCGGCGCGTCCACCGCGGAAACCCCAGGCGCCGGTGCTCCTGCCCCGGCCCAGGACGCTGCACCCTCCGCCGCTGGACCCGCCACACCGGGCATCGCCGCCCCTGCGCCATCCCCGGCCGCAGCGCCAGGTGTGCCGAAGGCAAGAAGGGGCAGGCCGGCATCGTCCACAACACCGGAAGCTTCCTCCTCGCCCGCCGCCAACGAGCCCGTGGCCCCACGCCCCCCGGCCCCCCGACCGGGCCCGCGTCCCGGCGGTCCTCGCCCGGGAGGACCCCGCCCAGGCAACAACCCGTTCGCGACATCGCAGGGAATGCCGAGGTCAGGAGCCCGCCCAGGCAACAACCCGTTTGCGCCCTCGCAAGGGATGCCCCGTCCCGGCGGCGGCCGCGGCCCCGCCAGCGAGCGCTCCGGTGGTCCGAGACCGGGCGGTCCGCGGCCGAGCCCAGGCTCCATGCCGGGACGGACCACTGGCCCCAGGGCGGCAGAGGGCACCGGCGGTCGCGGCCCGGGTGGTGGGCGCGGTCCAGGGGCCCGCTCCGGTGGTCCGAGATCGGGCGGCACCGCGCCGTCCACGCCGGCCGTTGGCGGATTCTCTGGGCGTGGGCGCGGCGGGCGCGGTCA
>JAIRXV010000108.1 GCA_031268115.1 Bifidobacteriaceae bacterium | reverse complement strand
AGGTAGGGTCACAGCGGCAGTCCCGGTCATCTCAATCGGGATAACAACCAGGTTGGCCCCCACCACCACATCGACGGTCCCGGCCCATGCGCCGAGGGAAGGCACTGTCAAAGATAGATCCACCACCCCTTGGGTGGTGTGCGGGATGGTGGCACGCCGCAGCGTTGCGGCGATCACGGCTTGGACTTTACCCACGGAGCCCGCCCGGACCGTCCGTACCGCCCCAGAGCCCGGTATGGCGTTGATGCCGCCATACGTCACGGACACATCGCACTGAATGGCCAATCCGACATCGGCCGCTTGAACGGTGTAGGCGGCCTCATAGGACACGTCCGCCCCGTTCTGGTGGTACCAGCGGTACGCCACGGGCAGGCCCGCTGGCACGCCGGCAACGGTGAGAAGGGCGCCCGGACTCGGGGCACCCACGATGGTCGGGTTGAAACCCGATAGGTCCACCACCTCGAACGTCACCTCGCGGAACAAGGCCCCATAGGTGGCCTTGACGGTACACGAGCGGATCCAGGCGCCTGGCGCACCATTCAGAGGCGAACACTCCGGGCTCGCGGTCTTCTTGATACTTGAACTCAGACGTTCCAACACGAGCCCCGCCCCGTCCTGAACGGAGGCCACCACGTTGTCGAGGACGTTGCGTTGGTTCATCAGCGCGATGACGGGACGCACCGCCTCAGCGTTGACCAGCGCTGGTTCACCCGCCGCCTGAGCCGGTGCGACCGAGGAGCAGGCAAGCACGACGCCGCATCCGACGGCTACAGCAGATCGCAAAGCAGAGCGACACAGGGGAAACAACAGCACGTTAGGCCTCTATTCTGTCGGGTTCAGCGGATCGCGGGCACACCAAACAGACGGCGTGTGCGCGGCAAGGTCAATAGGTCAGGCCTCTCATCATGGCAGTCACGACGACCGACGGGAGTAACTCCCTAGACCGCCAACAAGGACTCGCCATTGTCCCACCGCAAACCAAAGTCTGCAACCGCACACCACTCACTCCGAGGCCGTCGCCGCTCGCCTCGCGCGTTAGCATGGTCGTCCATGCCTCAAACGAGCAGGATCCCTGCCCGCCGTGTCCGCTCCTTCCTCACGTCCAACACTGTCGCTATGACGGTGCTCGCTTTGGCTGGCACCTGCCTCCTCGCGGCCGGCGTGTCATACGTGAAGGACGCGCACCCGATGTCGATCCTGGACGAGCACGTCCACCTCGACTACGCCGCGAACGTCCGTGAAGGCACCATTCCGCATGCCGGCGGCGTCTACACGTTAACCGTGCGCGAGGAGTGGTCGTGTGGCGTTGGGCATATGGTTGGCGGCTACGCCTCGGACTGCGCCGGCAACCTGCCGCCCGTCGAGGAGTTGCCGTCCGGCCAGTACTCGTCCGCCTACATCCACTACCCCACGTATTTCGTGGCCGCCAATGTGTTCGCGGGGATCGCCAAGTCCGTCTTCCACGTGGACAGCTACCTGACCGGTTTGAGGCTCTTTTCCGTATTGTGCCTTGCGTTGGGAATGGCGGCGGCCTTGGCTTTCGCGCTGGCGCTGGGCTTGCGCGGCTGGGGAGCCGCAGCGTCCGCCCTAATACCCGTAGGCGCCATAGCGGTGCTCCACCACAACTTCTACGTCAGCCCAAACGCCACCCAAACCTTGACTGGGGTGCTCGTAGCGGGCACTGCCCTGCTGTGGATTCGGCGCAACAAGGGCTTCACGTGGGTGGCGCTGGCTACCGCGTTGGCGGCGTCCATCGCCGTGGTGGATTGCCTGGCGGTGGCGGCAGTCGCCCTCGCCGCGACCTGGCAGTGGGGTCGCAACCGCTGGTCCACCACCCGAAGGGCAACCTGGAGGCCGGCCTTGTGGCAGCCGGTTCTGCTCGGCGTGCTGGTGCTGGCGCCGATCGTGGCCTGGAACCAAGTCATCGTGACCCGCCAAACCGTCCCCAACGATGTGATCTACGCGCGCGTCTCCGCGAACGCGCCACTACCGGAGCGGGCCTTGAACCTGGCAAGCGAGCTGACGGGTCTGCATTCGCCGTGGCCGTACGGTTGGCCGCTCGCCCTCGACACATGGCTGACAGTCGCAGTGATCGGCCTAGTCCTGTTCAAAGCCCTGGGAATCCTAAAGGAAAAGGTCTGGCCCCTGGCAAAGGTCGATGGCGCAGACCCCCTGCCCGGCCTCGACACGAGGCTCGCGCCTGCGCCCAGACCACGCACCGGCGCCGATGTGCTGCGCGTGGTCTGCGTATCGGCCATCGCGATACTGGTCCTGTATCCGCCCATCCAGTGGATCTCGATCTACACGAGCTTCGGCTCGACGTTGCCGATAGTCCCCCGCTATTCGATTGGCCTGGCTCCCCTGTTCACGTTCGCTGCCCTGTTGGCGGTGCCGCGCGAACGAGCCCGCGTGGCGTTGGGCGGCCTGGGCACGGCGGCGGTGCTGATCTTGGCGGCGTTGACGATGACGGGGCCGCTACTGTGAGGCAACCACCCTGTAGAGGTTGAATCCGTTATTCCCCACGGCAACCTCATCCGTGGGTTCCAGGCATGGTGATTCGATTGCGCCTTGTACCAGCACGTTGACGATGTGCTCCTGCTCAAACGAGGCGCAAGCGTCGAAACGCACGGTGATCACGTCGGGCTGCGGACTGAAAACCCTCTCGGCGCTTGGACCGGGGGTCCACATAACGTAGGCCATGCGGTTCCACTGGTCCTCGTACAGCCCCTCCGGGTCGAGTTCGCGCCACCGATCCTGGCGCGGCCCGCCTTGGACGCCGTTCATTCCGCCCACGCCGGTCTCCACTAGCGTCCCGGTGACCAGCTCGGTGCTGCCGATGCCCACCCAGTCACCTGGGCTGCGCGCCGCCTGCGCCAAGACCGCCTGCCCCAGGGGTGTGGAACGCAGATCGAACAGACCCCGGCTGAGGGGATTGACGGTGGCGCCCAGCACCAAGCTGACAACCAAGGCGAAGGCCGCGGCGGCGGTGTAGTGGCCCCTGCACAGGGCCACGAGCGCCACGGCCGACACCAGGATCAGCGCACCGGAAACGGACCCAGCTGAGACCGGGATCCCGAGGCTTTGGAGTTTCGCCATAACCAGTCCCTGAGCCCCGAGGAACACCACAGCGGTGCCAATGGTTAGCGCCCACCCAACTTTGCGCCCCGGGAGCTCGCGGATGGCCCGCCCCACCACCGGCACCATCACCAACGCCTCAAGCCCAGGCCCCGGCAACGACCGGCTTAGCGGAGACCGGTCGAGGAACAACAGGTGCGCCAGCCCGTCCCAACCCGGCAGATACCAGTAGGCAAGGACTAGGACGATGACGGCCAGTGCGGCCGCGAGGTTCCAGTCCAGTTTGTGTTTGCGGCGCCATAGAGCGACCAGGCACCACGCGGCCACCGGGGCAAGGAACAGGAACGTGAGCACGAACGCGGAGGATTCCGAATCGTTGCCCATGAGTGGAACTCCCTGGGCTGGCAATTCCAGGGCATCGGCCGAGAACAGGCCCGTCCAGGGCAACAAACCGGGCCGCTCGAAGATCTTTCCCGCACCGGGAGGAGTCAAACGGGTGCCCGGATAGACGGTGCCGAGGATGTCCGCGATACGGTCGGACCGCGTCGTCAAGAACAGGACCATGATCGCGCCAGCGGCGGCCCCTGCCCCCCCAATCCAGACGAGTGCCCGAAGGCGCGCTCGGCGCCCGCCTTTCCCACTGGCGACCCACCCAACCGCGAAGGCCATCACCACGAATGCCGTGGGAATGATGAAAGGGGCGTAGTGCCCCATTAGGGCCTGCGCTGAGATCAGGACCAGACCTCCCGCTAGCAGCGCCTTGGACCACCAGGCCCGCAGGAATACGAACCATTGGAGGCCGGCCATGGCGGCACAACCCCAGGCAAGCGGTAACACCGCCTGGGGCGTGTACCACCACTGCACAAAGGGCGATAGCCCGAAGGCAATGGCGCTGGCCGCACCGACCAGTGGATAGCGCGGCAGCATGGCGACGATCAGGAAATAGGCGGCAATCAGCAACTCAGCGAACGGCAGCCACCACTTCAGCGAAAACGCGTTGTCGAGAGGTAAGCCGAAGAAACCCCACTGGTGGGGTCGGAATGCGATGGACCAGTCCGTGTACGGGGCTTCCCAATTGAGGGACATATCCACCCCACCCGGCAAGGCGTTGTTGTAGCGCGGCAGCCCGAGTTGGTCTTGGGAAATCGTGTAGACCGTTTGGGTGTTGAACTCGTCGCTGCGGATCGACAAGGGGTGGCCAGCAATGAGGTTAGGATCGGTGGTCCCGTACAGCTGACGGTGGACCACCCCAACCGAGCTGCCGTTGAGCCCCAGGGTCACAGCAACCAGCAGGCCCGCCAGAACCAAGAGCGGGAAGACCGCAATCACGCGGCGGTTGGGACGCCCGTCTTCACGCGGCTCGGTCCAGCGCCGCCAGCGTTCCCGTAGCGTTGCGCCCCCGCTGGTCACGGTTCGCCCAAGTCCTTCGTCGCGCGCCCGGTCGCGTTCCGAGTCCATTTGGCGCACCCTAATCGAGCAACCCGTCGAGTTCTGCCACCAAGTGCTTCGCGATCTCTAGCGACGCCGTCGCGGCCGGTGACGGTGCGTTTAGAACGTGCAGTTGGCGTGGGCCGGATTCGATCAGGAAATCGTCTACCAGCTGACCTCGCCTATCCACCGCTTGGGCGCGGACGCCGGCCGGCGCTAAGGTAAGGTCCGCCATCGTCACCCCCGGCAGCAACCGCGCCGCCGAGGCCGCGAACAGCGGGCCCACCAGCGAACGGATCATCTCCTGGACCCCTGCCACGCCGTATTCGGGGACCAGCGCCCACAGCCCCGGCCAAGTCAATTCCTGCAACAAATCGCGAGGGGACACGGTCAGCCACGTGTATCCTTCCCGCGCCATGGCCAGCACCGCGTTGGGGCCGGCATAGACGGCACCCGAGATCATGCGGGTCCAATGCACGCCCAAGAACGGGAAGCGTGGGTCCGGCACGGGGTAGATCAAGCCCCGCACTAGGTCGCGTTTGTCCTCGGTCAGCTGGTAGTACTCGCCCCGGAAGGGGATGATCCGGGCCGATGGCGTCATCCCGCACGCGCGCGCCACCTGATCCGATTGCAGGCCAGCGCAGTTGACCAACGCGCCCGCCACGATCTTGGCGCCATCGGTCAGGCGGATGCGGACCTGTTCGCCCACGGTCCTCGCCGCATCGAAACGCGCTTCGGTCAAGATGGTGCCGCCCTGGGAGCGGATCAGCTCCGCGAGCGCCCCGCAGACCGCCGCGTAGTCGATGATGCCGGTCTCGGGTATGTGGATCGCTTCGACTGCGGCCACGTGCGGCTCGATGTCCCGGGCCTCGGCCGCATCGACCTGGCGGGCCTCGATGCCATTCGCCTCGGCTCGGCGCGCCAAGTCCGCCAGTTTGCCCCGCTCCTGGGCAGATGTGGCGACGATCAGCTTGCCGGTGGTCTGGTAGGGGACGCCGTGTTCGGCCGCGAAGCGCTTCATGGACGCAGACCCCGCGCGCGAAAGGCGCGCCTTCAGGCCGCCCGGCTCGTAGTACACCCCCGCGTGGATCACACCTGAGTTGCGTCCGGTTTGATGGGCGCCCAACTCGGGTTCCTTCTCGATGACTATCACGCCGTCGCCGCGGCCCACCAGACGTGCGGCCACCGCAAGGCCAACGATCCCGCCGCCGATCACGGCCACGCTCTTCGCTCCCACGTTCACACTCCGTTCGGCTCACGCGGTCCCACGAGCTGGCGCAGGACCGCGAGGTATTCCTCGGTTACTACATCTAGCGTGAAATGCTGCTCGACCAAGCGCTGGCCGCGCTGGCCGACGGCGCGCGCGGCCGCGGGATCTCTCAACACCTCGATCAGTCGCTCGGCAAGTGCGCCGATGTCTCCCGGCGGGCACAGGTAGACATCCTCGCCATCGTGCAAAGGGACAGTCGGGAAGTTGTCCGGGGTTGCCATCGCCACCACTGGCACGCCGGCGGCCATCGCTTCGAGGGTGGCAGTGCCCATGCCATAGCCCTGTTCGTGGCATTCGACGCCCGCCATCGCCAAATAGTCCGGCACCTCGGCCTTCGGCACCGCTCCAATTGCCCGGATCGCGTGGGCCACACCCAACTCGGCGGCCCGTTTTCTGAACGCGTCATAGTAGACGTTGCCCACCACCACAACCTTCGCGTTCGGCACCGCCCGCAAGACCGCGGGCAGTGCCTCAACCAAGGCAACCCGATCGCGCAGCGGGATGACGTGCCCCAGCGAGACAATCACCGGACCGCCTGGCTCGATCCATGCCTCGGCCCGCCCGCGCGCCGCGTCACCGGATTGAGCGGCGGCCGGTGAGATCCCGACCGGGATCGGCACCAGGCTTGAATAGGCGCCGGCGTAGCGGCGGCGGATGTAGCCATCCATCATGCGGTCCATAACCACCATGGCCGGGCGGTAGGCGCGCAGGAACGGGAACACCATGAAACGATCCAACAGCCCAAGCAGCCCCGAATAGAGCGCTGCGGGATTCTCCAGGCGCGTGTGGACGGAAAGAAGAGTGGGGATTTTCCGGCGGCGGGCGTACAGGCCGCTCGCCCACGTCAAATCGAAGAACTGGCCGTGCTGGTGGATCACGTCCGGGTCGAACTTGTCCAGCAGCCGGGCCAACCGGCGCGGCAACGACAACCGGGTCGCGAACGAGATGTCGAAACTCAACGCGAACCTGGTCTCAGGGATTTGGAACGCAGGCAACCGCACGATTTGGATGCCGTCGCGTTCTTCGAACGTCGGCGCATCGCGATAAGCGGCGGTCACCACGAGCACCCGGTGCCCGCGGGCCGCGTAGCCCACCGCCAAGGAATCCGCCAGGTGAGAGGAACCGCCCACGCGCGGGGGGTAGAAGTTGTTCACCACGGCGATGCGCACGCTTCCGCCCTACCCTTCGTCAACCGGGAGCGGAAGGAAGTGGGGCATGCCGTCATCGTCCAGGTGAACGCGGCCCGTTGGGCGGGCGGGAACCCCAGCGACGACTGTCCGCGCGGGCACGTCCCGCGTCACCACCGACCCGGCACCCACCAGGGACTGCGGCCCTATCGTGACGCCCATCAGCACAATCGCGCCGGGGCCGATGAGCACACAATCGCCGATGACAACCGGAGCGCGGTCAACCTCGTTGTAGCGGCGCCCAGAAACACACCGCTTGGCCGAGGAATGCGTGTAGATCTGTACCCCCGCGCCGATGTCGCATCCAGCGCCGATGGTAAGGCCACCCGAGCCGTCGATCACGGCGAACGCTCCAATCCACGTGCCTTCGCCGATCACGGGATCGCCTATGAGCCAGGCGTGGGGATGGTAAGGATTGGGCGGCAAACCTGGCACCCCGCGGGGGCCCTCCGCCTCGTGGAGACTCATTTGGCGTTGACCAGATCGGTCATGCCATCGCGGACCGCGATGGTCGGCTCGAAGCCGAGGACATCGCGCGCGCGGGAAATATCGGCGGCCCGGCGCGAAACCAGGACATCGCGAGGGTTGAACTGGGGTTCCACATCGGTGCCCGTGGCCGCGATCAGAATGCGGGCCAATTCGGCAATCGAGGTGTCGATCCCGGTCCCAATGTTGATAGGAACATTGGCCTGTTCGGCGTTTAGCGCCAACACGATGGCACGCGCAATATCGTGAACATGGATGAAATCCATGGACTGTTCGCCCTTGCCGTCGATGATGGGCGGCTCGCCGTTGCGCAAACGGTTGACAAAGTGATTGATAACCGAAGTGTAATATGCGGTAGTTTTCTGGCCCGGGCCATAGACATTGAAGAACCTTAGAGCAATCCAGCTCAAACCGGCGCGCCGCTGGTAGAAGCGAAGCGTATCTTCGCTGGCGCGTTTGGAAATGCAGTATGGGGTCAGTGGATCGAGCGGATCGTCCTCGTGCATGGGCAGCTTCTTCGGATCGCCATACACTGACGCCGAGGAACAGAACACCACCCGTTTCACGCCGTGATCGGCGGCCGCCGCAAACACGTTATGCGAGCCGATGAAGTTGATGTCATACGACTCGTACGGATCGGCCTGAGATTTGTTGATCGAGACGGCCGCGGCGTGGATAACCCGATCGCAACCCTTCATCGCCGCATGCACGGCCCCGCCGTAGCGCACGTCTTGGTCAATCAACTCGACCCGGCCGGTCTTAGCCAGCGCCGCTATGGCTTCGCGGTCGCCGCGGGTCATGTTGTCGAAAACTCGCACGGCATCGCCTCGCTCAAGAAGCATCGGGATCACGTGCAAACCGATAAAGCCGGCGCCGCCGGTAAAGAAGACCGTCTCGTTGGCCATGGTGGTGGATGTGCCTTTCGCAGGTGGATGGGGTTGGACGATGGCGTCAAGGCGCCTTAGCGGCTCAGGTCCGGTTGGCGGGATCGCGAACGGCCCGCCTCACCGCCCCGGCCACTTGTTCGATCTGGGTTTCTGTCAGATTGGCGTGCATCGGGATGGCTAAATGCCGGGTGAGCACGTCCGCCGAGACCGGGCAGGCATCGGTGTGCCCGTAGACGCCCTGGAGGTGAGAGGCATAGGTGCCGAAGGTGCAGCCGATACCGTCGCGGCGCAACGCCATGGCGACGGCATCGCGGTCTATCCCAACCGCCATCGTCGCGATGTAGGTCTGCCAAGCATGAGCGCGATCAGGCAGTTCGACCGGTAAAACAATCTCCTCGACATCCCCTAGGAGTTGGCGGTAGCTCGCGGCCGCCCGTGCCCGGGCCGCGACAAGCGCGGGGAGTTTGCGCAGCTGGACGCGCATGATCGCGGCCAGGACATCCGACATTCGATAGTTGTGTCCAACCTCGCCGAAAGTCGGAATGGGCAACGCGCTTGCGCCTTCGCGCCCGAGAGCGGGCTCCGTGCCGTACGTGTGGAGCTTGCGCGCGCGATCATCCCAAGCGGCGTTGTCTGTGAGCAGAGCACCGCCCTCGCCTGCGGTGATCACCTTACGGCCGTGGAAAGAGAACGTCGCGATGTCCGCGAGCGAACCGGCCGGGCGCCCATTGTACGTAGCCCCCGATGAGCAAGCGGCATCCTCGATCAGCCACAGGCCGTGGCGGGCCGCGACAGCTCCCAACTCCTCGTAGTCGGCTGGCTGACCAGCGACATCGACCGCGATTATCCCCGCGGTCCGAGGGCTGATAAGGGACTCAACCGAATCCGGAGCGACTGACCAGATGTCGGGGCGGATGTCGGCGAACACTGGACGGGCACCCGTCCAAGCCACCGCGTGGCCGGTGGCCGGGAACGTGTAGTCCGCGACAATCACCTCGTCCCCCGGGCCCGCGCCAAGGACCTTGACGGCTAGGTGGAGGGCAGAACCACAGTTTGAGGTGGCCAGCGCGTGGGCCGTGCCCGCGGCATCGGCCAATTCGGACTCGAACGCACGGCTGGTGGGACCGGCACCGGAAAGCCAACCCGAAGCGAAAACCTCGCGGACCGCCTCCAGTTCTTCCTCACCGACTGTGGGTTGCCCAAGGGGGACAGTCATAGGCTTCCCTTCTTGTTGGGTATCGCGTAGGAGCGGATCGGGACGGTGTCAGCCCCGGGAAGTTTAGCGTGCCAGGGCGGGCCGCTGGTTAAGGATGCGCTGGTGGCGACGCGGCCAACCCTTCGCCTCCCCCAGGATCTGTGTCTGCATTTCCCTTGCGCATGGCCAAGCTCGCAGCTGCCGCCGCCACGCCGGCTATGGCGAGATCCCCCACCGTGAACAGAATCCGGGATCCCAGGCCAAGGGTCGTGGCCTGACCAACGGTCACCGTGGTCGCCAGGACCGCTATAACAACGGCCTCGCGAGCGCCGAGTCCGGATGGCAAGAAGAACGCGAACAGCCCCGCCGTCATCCCCAGCCCTGAGGCCCCGATGCACATGACCAGCAGGCCAAGAGACGGCTCCGCGATCGAGTTGGTCAAGATCCAAAGTTGGGCCCCGTACAGAGCGTAGGACGCCATGGCCCACCCGAACGCCTTGAGCACTGTGGGCCACCGCAGAGCCAGGTCCGGCGCTGGTTTACGGACGACCTTGAACACCAAGTGGGCGCACCACGTCATGACCCGAGGGTGCAAGAAGACCAAGCCGAAAGGTATCAAGACATACAAATAGCGCAGGCTGGGGTGATCGTGCGCGATTTCCGGCAGCGCCGCCAGCCCAAGCACAAGCGAGGAAACCACCCCTATACCGGCCGCGAACAAAGACGTGAGCAACACGCGGGCCCGGGCGATGGAGTACCTGCGGCCTAGTTCCATCTGCAACAGATACGCCCACACCGAACCCGGAACGTACTTGCCCAACTGGCCCACCAGGCAGACTTGATAGCCGCGCAACACTCCGACCGGTTCGCCCAGACCATCCAGGATGGTCTGCCAGCTCGCGGTCCCCGCCACCAATCCCGCCAGAACAAGGACGAACGCAAGAGCAAGGGAGGCCGGGTGGACCATCCGCATCGTCTCAACGGCATCGGACCAGTGGGACGCCACCGCCCACACGGCAGCGCCGACCACGGCAGCGATGGCGAGCCAGCGTACGAGGTTGACAATCGCGGCACGTTTGGAGCGTTGAGGTCGCGCCAACGCCTCCTGGGCTACGTCATCGGCGGTTGCCAAACCTCTGCTCCTTATCTCCGGCGTACCGGGATCCGGCCCTACTGGGCAGCGATTGCCTCACGCCACCATTCGACATGGCCCGCCAACTCGCCCATCTGCTCCGGGTGCGGTGGCTCGCCGGACCACTCGCGATAGACAGTATCCACGGTCTCTATCGTCTCGGCACCGATGCCGGAACGACCCATCCCCACCGTGTTTGCCCCGCGTATCCTCGCTGGGTTGCCGAAAGCCTTCGCGAACGGCGGGATGTCCTTGGTCACTATGGATCCCATCCCCAGCATGACACCGGCCCCGATGACTCTGAACTGGTGAACCACGGTGGCGACGCCAACCGTGGTGCCTTCACCGACGCGGACATGGCCAGCGAACGCCGTCTCAGCTGAAACCGTCACGTTGTCGCAAAGCTCGACATCGTGGGCGATGTAACTCTTGGACATGATGTAGCAGCCGCTTCCCACCTTTGTGAAACGATGCGAACCCTGGTGGATAACGGTCATCTCTCGAATGACGTTGCCGTCCCCGATCTCGATGCCGAAGCCAGACGGAGCCTCCAGCCAATCCGAGCGGTGAGGATAATCCCTGATCTCTGGTGGCCCGCCGATCATGACACCAGCCCCGATCCAGTTGTTCGAACCGATCCGCAACGGCCCCGTGAGGACGGCGCCGGGGCCGACAAAGTTGGATTCGCCTAGTACCACGTCGTGGCCGATGACGGCCGTTGGGTGGATGTTGTTCATGCCTGCTCCTTGCCTTGCGCCGACATCGGTGGGATTAGATGCGGGGGCGTGCCGTGCCATCTTAGCCAGGCGGTTGACGCCGCGACCGACTTGGCAGGACGAAGGCGTACCGCCTCAACTGGCCGGCGAGGTAGGAGCTGAGGCGGTTGCCCACAGTGGGATCTGCGCGGGGCGGGGCGATGAACTCGCGCAGACGCTCGTATCGGCCGCGGCCAGGACCGTGGCGACTACCTCGTGGGCCGGCAGGATCGTGGCGCGTTCCGCCGCCGCGTCCGCACGCCCAGCTAGGACGTCGAGGAACCGGTCCAGTTGAGCGGCCAGGGGCTCTCGACCCGTCACCAGGTCCGGTATATCGGTGACCGTCTCTTGGCGGTAGATACGCCCATCTGGGCCGACGGCCTCGATGGAAACGTTGTGTTCAACGGTGACGGTCTTGCGCAGCAAGTCCACCTCGATCATCCGCTCCAACTCATACACGGTGAGCAGGCGGATCTTGCGTTGCGAAAGCCGCGACGCGGACACGTTGGCGACGGCCCCCGACTCAAACGTCAGTACGGCATCGGCCACGTCCTCAGCGCCGGGAACGGACAGCGGCGAGAAAACCGCGCGGGTCGCCTGGCAGCGCGCCACGTCCCCGGGGACCAATCCCAGCGCCAGATCGACATCGTGAACCAACAAATCCCACGCCACACCTGTCTTGATCCGTGGCGCATATGGCGAGTGGCGCAGTGCCCGCACCATGACCGGTTGGTCCACCAACGCCCGCGCGGTGACAATCGCTGGGTTGTAGCGCTCAAGCAACCCACACATTAGTGGGATATCTTGGGAATCGGCGTATGCGACTAAGGCCCGGGAATCCTCGATGCTTGGGGTGAGGGGTTTTTCCACCAACAATGGCACCCCGGCTTCAAGTACTTCCCTGGCCAGCGCGTAATGCGCCTCCGTCGCGGCGGCCACCGCCACCGCATCGATGCCGCTTAGCGAGCCGATCTCGGCACGGGCCGCCGTACCGTATTTATCCGCAACCTCTTGCGCGGCCTCGAAACGGGTATCGACCACACCGGCCAATTCGGCCCCGTCATGCTGCGCTATCACACGCGCGTGCAGCGAACCCATCGTGCCGGTGCCCACGAGCAGGAGCCGCGGCCGGGCGCTCATGTGAGCAGGCCCCGCACCGTTTCGGCCACCCGATCCACTTGGGCGGCGGTCAGGCGCGGGTGGACTGGCAGCGAAACGACCTCTTGGGCGATCCGCCGGGCCACGGGCACATCGCTCACCTTCACGCGGGGATCGTCTAAGTAACAGGGGTAGTCGAAAACCACCTTCGGGTAATAGATACCATTGCCGATACCCGCCGCCGTCAGCGCCTCAACCAACTGGTCGCGTTTCATCCGCGCCGCAGACGTGACACGGACCGTGTATTGGTGCCACACATGGGATCGGCCGGGCAATTCGCGCGGCACCACGAGCCCTTCGATGCCATCCAACGCTTCGCTAAGGCGC
>JAIRXV010000089.1 GCA_031268115.1 Bifidobacteriaceae bacterium | reverse complement strand
GATGTGATTCGAACCGCTGGCGCCAACTACCTCGGCCCGGCCGCTTTCGCTGTGCCACTGCTCAGTGCGATGACACATCAAGGCAAAGGCCACGTTGTGGCCGTTTCAACGTCATCCGTTGACCTTCCGGCGCCGGGATGGTCGGCCTACATCGCATCGAAAGCGGCCTTCGACATTTGGCTGGGGGCGTTGGTCCCGGAACTCGCCAAGACTGGCGTGAGTGTCACGTCTGTTCACCTACCCCGCGTTGCCACGTCCATGAGCGCGCCCACGGCCGGCCGTTACCCCGTCCCGGAATTGACGGTGGAACAGGCCGCGTCCATA
Source organism: Bifidobacteriaceae bacterium (assembly GCA_031268115.1). Taxonomy (GTDB): domain Bacteria; phylum Actinomycetota; class Actinomycetes; order Actinomycetales; family WQXJ01; genus JAIRRT01. The sequence continues at coordinate 2,254 of JAIRXV010000089.1, read as the reverse complement.
GTGGGCCGCGCCATCGTGGACCGGCCCAGACTGATAGCACCCTGGTGGGCGCGGTTGGGCGGCGCCTCCTGGCGGTTGACACCGCGCGTGGCAGACCGCGTTTGGTCACACCTGCCCGAGCGTTGGTGGTGACCCCTATGGGGCCGATCCCAAGAGGCAAACGAACCCGTGACCGGAGCGATCGGGCTGAGACTCGCCCGACGTTTCGCGAAGCAGGTCACCAGGTCGCGGCCGGGCTGAGGACTTTGGGTGTGACGCGCCGCCCGCTGCGTCTGAGCGCGCTCTTCGCGACCGGAATGGCACGTCACGGACCAACCCTGGCCGCCGTCATCGCGGGCGCGGGCACCGTGTGGGGCAACCGGTTGGCCGTGGCGGACGCCTCCAAACCGGCCACGTACAGACAAGTGGCCAGGGCCATGGAGGGCCTAGCGTGGGTGTTGAACCGCGATGGCCTGGTTAAGCCGGGGAGGCGAGTGGCCGTCATCGTGCACGATGACGGCCGGTTCCTACCGCTAGTCGGTGCCTGTCTCGTGGCGGGTGGGCATGTTTCCCTGATCTCGCCCCGTTTGGGTGCGGCACCCCTAACCGAGTTCCTAGAGCTTCACGGCATCGAACTGGCGATAGTCGAAGGGAATCAGGGTCAGGGCGGGGCAGCGAAACGCGTGCGTTGGATCGAGGCAGCCGAACTGTGGAAGCGGGTGGACGGCTCGGCCTTGCGCCTCCATCCGAGTCGCGCTTGGCGTTCGCGGATAACCCTGCTGACCTCCGGAACCACAGGCACTCCGCGCGGTGTGCGCCAGGCCCGCCGGTTGAGTCAAATCTGGCCGACCCTGGCGCTGGCCGGCGGCACGGGGATGCGGCCAGGCTGGCCGGTCCTTGTCTGCCCACCGCTTTGCCACGGCCACGGGCTATCCCTCGCCCTACTCTGCATGGTCACCGGTTCGCCCATGGTGCTGCCCGGACCGAGAACCAGGAGTACCACCGAGGCTAAGGGCGAGGCGATTTGGCAAGCCCTAACCGGTTGGCGGGTACGCGTGTTGGCCGGAACCCCCACGCACCTTCGTTTTCTTGCCGCTTACCTCGACTCTTACCGCCCTGAGCGACACGAACGCGAAGCGGTGTCGGTGGTGCTCAGCGGATCGGACTGGCTCGACACGGACACGGTCCAAACCCTCAGTCACCGCTGGGCGGTTCCCGTCCGGGACTTCTACGGCACCTCCCAGAACAGCACGCTGACCGCCAAGCTGAGATGGGGCACGGCACACGAGGCCGGAGTGGCGGGCCGCCCGGTTGCAGGATCCAGGCTGAGGGTGGTCGACGAGACTGGCCGGGTCGTGCGCCGTGGCGTTGCCGGTTCGATCGAGGCGCGGTCTTCTCTCGCGGGAGTGGGTATGACAGGCGGCGTCGGCAGTGCCGCCAACCGCGGCCGCGCAAGCAGGGGAGCCGGCAGGGTAGGGAGCCCGAAGTGGACTGCTACCGGCGACCGCGGTTACCTGGACCAAAGCGGGCAACTGCACCTACTTGGCCGGGCCGATTCTTTGGTGCGATCCGGCGGCACATTCGCCAGCCCAGAGCGACTATGGCAGTTCCTAGTCGCGGTTCCCGGAGTTTCCCAGGCCTGGGTGGGAACCGTGCCAGATCCGGTTTATGGGCAGCGCCTAACGGCGCGCCTGTGCTCGGATGGCAGCGCCCCCGTTGACCCGGAGGAACTGCGTGCCAAAGTGCGCCAAACCCTCGGTCCGGCCATGGTCCCCCGCCGCATTGAGATACTCCCGCCCGGCTAGCTGCCTTTGTTGCTGAAACGTGTGCGGATGAGCCGAGTTTTCGGATCTCGGGGTCCCCGCAGGAGATTTTCCCGCAGCGCAGCGAAGGGAAAAGATCCCGTGGGGTGCCCTAGGTCGGCGGCCGGAAAACACCGACCTAGCAATGTTAGCTGCTGCGTCTCAACTGGTCAGCGCGGTCTGCGCCGATCCAGTTGACGCAGTCGTCGGCCGCTTAGGCCCTACAAGAGTTCCTACATTGGTCCGGTATTTACCCCGAACTGGCCCCGGCAGTTCTAAGGCCGGAACCGGTTCGCCTCGGATCAGGTGCCCACCTGCAGTGATCGCCCTGGGCGGGCCGGGGCGAATTTCGCGGCCGTCCACGAAGCGCTCTTGTACAGGCCCGCTTGAATGAGCGTGCCGACGATGGCGACCGGCACCAAAGGAATCATGTACAGCAGGGGGACTGGAATGAGGTCGTTCGCCATCTCCAG
>JAIRXV010000081.1 GCA_031268115.1 Bifidobacteriaceae bacterium | reverse complement strand
ACCCAGTACGGCATGAGCGAACGCCTTGGCGCCGTGCGCTACGGCCAAGGCGACTCCGAGGTTTTCCTTGGCCGTGATTACGGGCATCAGAGGGACTACTCCGAGCAGATCGCCAGTCTTATCGATTCGGAGGTTCGCCGGTTGATCGAAGAGGGCCACGACGAGGCCTGGGAAATCCTCCAAGCCAACCGGCACGTGCTTGATCGCCTCGTGGTTGAACTCCTCGAAAACGAGACCCTAGGTGAGGCACAGCTGGCCGAGGTCTTCGCCGACATCGTCAAACGGCGAGAACGAGACGTCTGGCTGTCCTCGGAGTGTCGGCCCGTCTCCGATACACCGCCGGTGCCGTTTCCAGCCGCGCAGGGGGACTAGAGCAATGGCGGTCGATCGCCCCCGCGTGGAAGCGGCGGTCCGCGAACTCCTCTTCGGGATAGGGGAGGACCCGGACCGCGAGGGGTTGCGCGGCACTCCCAACCGGGTTGCCCGCGCCGCGGAGGAAATCTTTGCCGGCACCGATCAGAACCCGGCCCAGGTGCTCTCGACCACGTTCGATTTGGGCCACGACGAGATGGTGCTCGTTAAAGACATCGAGCTGTATTCGATCTGCGAACATCACTTGCTGCCCTTCCATGGCCGGGCCCATGTCGCGTACATACCATCCGAGGGCCGGATCACCGGCCTATCCAAAGTGGCCCGCTTAGTTGAGGTCTACGCCAGGCGCCCACAAGTTCAAGAGCGTTTGACCTCTCAGATCGCAGACACTCTGAGCGATGCACTCGGCGCCCGCGGCGTCCTTGTGGTGATCGAGGCGGAACACCTTTGCATGTCCATGCGGGGCATCCGCAAACCGTCGTCGCTGACCGTGACCTCGGCCGTGCGCGGTCTGCTGCGTGCCCCAGCCACCCGGGCGGAGGCCATGAGCCTGATCCTTGGGCGATGACCGCCCGCCCAGAGGGCTTGCCCGATTCGCTCGCCTCGCTTGAGCGGCCCGTGATTGTCGGGATCTGCAACGTGACCCCCGATTCGTTCTCCGATGGCGGGCAATGGGCCTCGCCGGAAGTTGCCATAGCGCACGGATTGGAGATGGTTCGAGCGGGAGCGGACGTGGTAGACGTGGGTGGGGAATCGACGCGCCCGGGTGCGGATCGGGTGCCCGTGCACACCGAGATGGGGCGGGTGCTGCCGGTGGTAGCCGAACTTGCCGCACGCGGCGTTGCCGTTTCGATTGACACGATGCGCGCGAGCGTGGCGCTTGCCGCGGTCCAGGCCGGAGCCGCGATTGTCAACGACGTGTCGGGAGGATTAGCGGATCCGGCGATGCTACGAACGGTGGCAAGGACGGGCGCGGTCTACATCCTGTCCCACTGGCGGGGGCATTCGACGGTCATGGATGAGCTGGATCAGTACGGGGACGTTGTGGCCGATGTACGCGTTGAACTGGCCGAGCGCCTGGACGCCGCAGTCGAAGCGGGGATCGATCTTCGGCGTATAGCGATCGACCCGGGGCTCGGTTTCGCTAAGACCGGGGTGCATAACTGGTCTTTACTCGCCCGGCTCGGGGAACTCATGGAGTTGGGTCGTCCGGTGATGGTCGGTGCCTCGCGCAAGAGGTTCCTCGCCAGCGGTGCGCCAGCGGATTCACCCGCCGAGCGCGACCACGCCACGGCCGCAGTCACTGCCCTCGCGGCGGCCGCTGGGGCCTGGGCCATACGAGTCCACGAGGTCCCCAGAAATACCGAAGCGGCCCGCATTGGATTCTCCTGGCGCGCCGCTACCCGGTGAATGGCATTCTTGGTGAAAGATAGCGCCTATGGATTGGGTGGTGAGCGAAGCGGGAGAGCCGCTCGACACGCTTGAGATCCTGGGCATCTCCGCTCACGGCTATCACGGGGTGCTCACGGCCGAGCGCGCCGTCGGGCAGCCATTCGTTGTCGATTTGCGCCTTCATCTCGACACACGCCCGGCCGCCGAACAGGATCGGTTGGACTTGACAGTCGATTATTCGGCGGTCGCCCAGCAGGTGACGGACATCATCGGGGGAGATCCAGCGTTCCTCATCGAGACGTTGGCGCAGCGGATCGCGGATTCCGTGCTCAAGCATGGACCGGTGCAGGCCGCGGAGATTGCCGTCCACAAACCCAGCGCACCCGTGAACTCTCACGTCAACGACGTGATCGTGCGCATACGCCGGACGCCGGGATTCACCCGAACCCCATGGCGGCGCGAGGCGCCGGTTCCACAGCCTGAGGCTGCGGTGGTTGGCGCCGCCGAGGACGGGCCGGTCTTGTCTCCGCCTCAGGGCGTGGTCCAGGCGCCGATGTCGGCCTTCAGCTCTTCCGTGCCAATACCGGTAGTCGATCCCAGCCAAATCCATCCGCGCCGTCCGCCGGCACCGCGTCCGCGAGCCGATGGTGAGACCTCCGGGCCGATCCCGCCGGTGCTTCCCGAGATTGGCGACTTCGGGCCGCCAGGCGTCGATGTTTCCGGGCCGATCCCGGTCGCAGAGGCCCAACCGGCGCAGCCGCTCCCACCTGAGGGTCAACCGTCCGCGTTCGCACCCGAGGCTCCGCCGTCCGGGTTCGCGCCTACTCCGTCGCCCGGCGTTGGGGCCGTGCCACCCGAGCCGGTTCCGCCTGAATTCGCTGCCGCGCCCGCGCCGCCCCCGCCTCCCCCCGAGGCCCAACCGCAGGAGCTGGCCCCTGAGGCTCAACCGTCCGGGTTCGCGCCTACTCCGCCGCCTGGCGTTGGGGCCGTGCCGCCCGAGCCGGTTCCGCCTGAATTCGCTGCCGCGCCCGAAGCCGACTTCGTCGAGCCGGCCGTTGCCCCCGAGCCGGGCGTCGTTCCCGCGCCGATGGTCGAGCCGGCCGAGGAATTGCCGGACGCGAAGGCCGTGCTGGCCGAGCGCGGCCTACCCCTGACCCGCCGAAATCTCGCGGCGATTGAGGCCGAGTTGGCGAGCCTCTTGGGACAGCAGCCCGAGGAGCCACCCGAAGACGCCACCGGGTCGGCAGAAGTGGCGCACGATGACGACAAAGACCCCTTCCGCTCCCCGGCGGTGTCGTTGGACGCGCCACCGCTGTGGCCCGCAGATGCGATCCTCGGCCTGGGCGCGAATCTTGGCGACGCGTTGGGCACGCTCCGCCAGGCCATCGAGTCGCTGCGGTCGGTGCCTGGCATCGAAGTCATCGGAGTCTCGCCACTGGCCCGGACCAAGCCCGTTGGAGCGACCGACCAACCCGATTTCTTCAACGCCGTAGTGGCGATCCGGACCGCACTGTCGCCCCGTGCCCTGCTCTACACGGTCCAAGGAATCGAGGAGCAAAACGGTCGGGATCGGGCCGTCGTGTGGGGGCCGCGCACGCTCGACATCGACATCATCGCGTTCGATACGCTGCTCGCGGGCGACGAAGAACTGGAGATCCCCCACCCCCGGGCCCATGAGCGGGCGTTTGTGCTCTTGCCGTGGGCCGCTCTCAGCCCGGATGCGTTCTTGCCGGGCCTGGACGGCGGAGCGGTTGCCGTTTTGGCCGCGCGGGCGCCGGACCGCGGCGGTGTGCATTGGCTCGCCCTGGATTGGCTGACCTTGCCGGTTTCCTTGACGGGCGCGTTGCCTAAACCTCCCCCGGCCGCCCCCGACCTGTCCTGGGCGACCTGACCGGCCGTGGAGATCACACGGGCGCGGACGCTCGTGGCGGTGGGCGTGGTCTGCCTGGTCTTGGCGTTCCCGTTGACAGGGTGGGTGGCGGAACGCTGGCCCCAATGGTTGAGTCTGCCGTGGCCGCTTTCGGCGCTGCTGACTGCGGCGGGGCTGGCGGCCCTTGGGTTAGCCCGGTTGGTGCGTCAATACACGCATGGCAAACGCCCCCAGCTCGACCCGCTGAGGGCAGCGTCCGTGGCGGCCTACGCCAAGTCGTGCTCCCTGGTGGGCGCGGCGCTGACTGGCGCGTACATGGCGGTGGTGGCCCGCGCCATCGTCGAATGGTCCTCGCCGCCGTTCCATCTGCGAGCGCTCTTAGCCGGGATTGCTGTCTTGGCCTGCGCCTGGCTGTGCGCCGCCGGCCAGATCGGCCAAATGTGGTGCCGTGTCCCTCCCACCGAAACGCCCTAACGGCCGGTCGCGCCGTGCCATGATTGGCCGGTGAGTTTGCCCGCGCCGCCGTCGATTGGGATCGTCGGGTTCGGGCGTGTGGGGGCCGCTTTTGCCGCTGGTTTCGCTGCGTGCGGGCACCGGATAGCCGGGGCGAGCGCTAACCGGAGTGAAACGAGGGATCGGATCGACGCCATCGTCCCCGGAACGCCCGTGATGGAGCCGGCCGAGGTGCTGGCTCATTCGGATGTCACCTTTCTCACCGTCCCCGACGATGCCGTTCCCACCCTCGCCGCCGCCCTCGCCCCATGCGTGCGGCCCGGTGCGCCGGTGGTACACGCGTGCGGCGTGGTCGGTTTGGAGGTGCTCGAACCGCTGCGAGCGGCCGGAGCTATCCCGATGGCGATCCATCCCGCGATGACCTTCACGGGGTCTTCTCTTGACGTGGGTCGCATGCGGGGGGCTCCCTTTGCGGTCACCGCGCCGGCACTGTATCTGCCTATCGCGCAGGCGCTGGTGGCCGAGTTGGGCGGTGAACCTTTCACCGTGGCCGATGACGACCGCCCCGCCTACCATGCGGCGTTGGTTCAGGCGGCAAACCATTCCCAAGTGCTGATTGCCTCGGCACGGCGAGTGCTGGGCGCGATCGGCGTTGGCGACCCTGAGGCGCTTCTGCGGCCCGTGGTCCTGGCGGCCGTGGATGGCGCCTTGGCCGGGGGCATTGACGCCCTGACCGGGCCGGCATCGCGGGGCGACGCCACCACTTTGGTGGCTCACCGCCAGGCGCTGGAACGGGTTGACCCCGAGGACGGCTCCCTTTACCGGGCGGTTGCGTTGGCCGCCTTGGACGCGGCGCGGCGGGCCGGCCGGCTCGATGAGACGCGGTATGTCATCGCTCGCGACGCCCTGGATGGCCAGGATTCGTGTACGCCCGGTCCGGCTGGCGCCCTGTGAAGGTGGGGCGCGGGAGCGGCCCCGGCCGCGTGGGTGGAGGCGGCCGAGTCCTGTCGGACCCGTCCCGGACCTCATTGGGAGGAACCGCACAGTGACCCCGCTCCTCATCCGCGACCGTGAGGCTCTCGCGGTCGCCCTCAATGATTTGCCTTCCCCTCGCGGCGTCGTCATGACCATGGGTGCCCTTCACGCTGGCCATCTCGACTTGGTGCGGGCGGCGGCGGCGCGCGGGGGGACCGTCATCGTCACTGTTTTTGTCAATCCGTTGCAGTTCGGTCCGGACGAGGATTTCGCTGCCTATCCGCGTACCCTCGACGACGATCTGCGCGTTCTTGGCGAGTTGTCCCCCGCTGTGGTGTACGCGCCGTCAGCGGCGGACATGTACCCGTCCGGGGCCCCCGCAGTGCGTCTGGATCCCGGGGACCTGGGCAACGTCTACGAGGGCGCGATCCGGCCCGGGCACTTCGCCGGGGTCCTGACCGTGGTGGCAAAGCTCTTGGCGCGGACTCGCGCCGAAGTCGCCTATTTTGGCCGCAAGGACGCCCAACAGCTGGCGTTGGTGCGTCAGATGGTCCGAGATCTCGACTTGCCTTTGGAGATCGTTGCGGTTCCGATTCGCCGCGACCCGGACGGCTTGGCGCTGTCATCGCGCAACCGCTACCTCTCTCCCGAGCAGCGGGTTCAGGCTCTCGCTTTGCCTCGCGCGCTCGACGCGGCGGTGGCACTCGCCGCCGATGGCGCTCCTCCCGCTGCCATGAGGCGCGCCGCCTTGGCGGTGCTGACCGCGGCCCCGCGCGTCGAGGTGGACTATTTCGATGTGGTCGATGCCACGACGTTCCGGCGGGTTGGCGCGCGCGCCGCGGGAGAGGGGCTGGCGATTGGAGCGATCCGCGTTGGCGGCACGCGCCTGATCGACAATGCCTCGGTGTCGCTCGGCGGCCGCTGATCGACTGGTTGGCCCATTTCGCAGGCCCGGCCGTGGGTCCGGCCCGTTACCCTTGACGCCGTGACGCCCAGCCAACCTCACCGGACACCTCCCGCCGTAACCCCAGGTTCTGTCGCTGTTCCCGAACAGACGCAGGTTCGCATGGCCAAACGTGAGGCAATGTTGGCCGATGGCGTGGAACCGTATCCCGTCTCGGTTCCGGTTACGACTTCCATTCCGGCGGTCCGGGAACGGTTCGCGGCCCTTGTTGCGGGGGAGGAGACCGACGCTGAGGTTGGGGTCGCAGGGCGTGTGGTGTTCATCCGCAACGCTGGGAAGCTGTGTTTCGCCACCCTTCAGGCTGGCGGCGGGGACCGGTTGCAGGCGATGGTCTCGTTGGCCGAGGTGGGACCGGAATCTCTAGCCGCCTTTAAGGCAACGGTGGACCTGGGGGACCACTTGTTTGTGCGCGGACGGATTATCAGTTCGAAACGCGGGGAGCTGTCCGTGCTGGTGGGTGTTTGGAAGGTCGCTTCCAAGGCGCTGCGTCCGCTGCCCGTGCTGCATTCGGATCTCAGCGAAGAGGCACGGGTCCGCAATCGGTCGATGGACTTGATCGCGCGGCCCGCCGCCCGGCAGATTGCGAACACGAGGATCGCGGTGGTTCGTTCGTTGCGTCATTCGTTGGAGGGTAGGGGTTTCGACGAGATCGAGACCCCGATGCTTCAGACCATGCACGGCGGCGCCGCCGCACGGCCGTTCCGCACGCACATGAACGCCTTCGACATCGACCTGTTCCTGCGGATCGCGCCCGAGCTTTTCCTCAAGCGTGCCCTGGTCGGCGGGTTTGAGCGGGTGTTTGAGATCAACCGAAATTTCCGCAACGAGGGGGCCGATTCGTCGCACTCACCCGAGTTCGCGATGCTTGAGGCATATGAGGCTTACGGAGATTATGTGACGATCGCCACGCTCACCCGCGAGATCATTCAGGCGGCGGCGGTCGAGGCCACCGGTTCGGCCATCGTGCATCTGGCCGATGGCAGCGACTACGACTTGGGCGGCGAGTGGGCCTCCATCACCCTGCTCGGTTCCCTGAGTGAGGCCGTGGGCCAAGAGATCCGCCCAGACACCGCTGACAAGGTCTTAGACGGTATGTCGCGGGGGGCCGGGCTGGGCAAGACGGTGGCCGATGTCGGAAGAGGCAAACTGATCGAGGCCCTGTGGGAGGCCACCGTGGGGCATCGTCTGTACGCACCCACTTTCGTCATGGATTTCCCCGTCGAGACGTCGCCGTTGACCCGCCAGCACAGGACTACCCCAGGGTTGGTGGAGAAGTGGGACCTGTACGTGCGTGGCTTTGAGTTGGCGACGGGCTATTCCGAGTTGGTTGACCCCGTGATCCAGCGTGAACGGTTGAACGCCCAAGCCCGGCTTGGAGCAGCTGGCGATGAGGAAGCGATGGCACTGGATGAGGACTTCCTCGCCGCCATCGAATACGGGATGCCCCCAGCTGGGGGAATGGGCATGGGTTTGGATCGCCTCCTCATGGCGATCACGGGACTGGGCATCCGCGAGACCATCCTCTTCCCGCTCGTCAAACCCAACCAATGAGCCTGAGCGCGTGAAGCTGCGCGAATCGCATTCTTTATGTATCATTGGCGGCATCGCCGTCAGCCAAACACACTGCGGCGTGCTTGCGCCAATCTTCGCGCAACGAGACGACAGAACGGGAGCTATTTCATGGCACAGCGAACGCTGGTTCAACTCATCGACGACATCGACGGCACGAGTGCCGACGAGACCGTCAGCTTTGCATTGGACGGGGTGTCCTACGAGATTGATTTGACGAGTGGCAACGCGCAGCGTCTGCGCGATGCTCTTTCACCCTGGATTGGTGGGGCGCGCAAGGTCTCCGGGCGCGCTCGCCGCGGGCAGGCCCGCCGCTCCGGCGATACTGGCCAGACCGCGCAGATCCGCGAGTGGGCGAAGGCCAACGGCTATACGGTTTCGGATCGCGGCCGGATCTCGGCCGATGTTCGGGCCGCTTACGACGCAGCCAACTAGGAGACCGCCGATAAGTCGGCCTCCGACCGCGTTGCGACTGGGCGGGGCAAAGCACTGACCAGTCGCAACGCGGCAGCTAGTGACGCTGTGGCGGTGTTTTCCGCACCGCCACGGCAGCTATTGCCAATCCTTGCCGTGGGCACCGCTGAGGGGCCCACGGCAAGGATTCGCAATGGGCGGGTCCCGCGCTCTCGGCCTGGTCGTGGGGCACACTAGAGCCCATGACCTACACGCTCGTGCTACTTCGCCACGGCGAAAGCGAATGGAATGCCAAGAACCTCTTCACCGGCTGGGTAGACGTCCCGCTTTCCGAGAAGGGTCGCGTCGAAGCAGCACGCGGGGGGCAGCTTCTCACCGAGGCAGGTGTCTCTCCGGACATCCTCCACACATCTCTCTTGCGCCGGGCGATCGCCACAGCCAACATCGCTCTCGACGCAGCTAACCTGCACTGGATTCCAGTCGAACGGTCTTGGCGCCTGAACGAACGCCACTACGGGGCCCTTCAAGGCAAGAACAAGGCCCAAACCCTGGCCGAATACGGCGAGGAGCAGTTCCTGGCGTGGCGCCGCTCCTACGATGTGCCACCACCGCCCATCGGTGTGGGCTCAGAGTTTTCCCAGGATGCCGACCCCCGTTACGCTGACGCCCCGCTCGTGTTGACCGAATGCCTACGCGATGTCCTGGACCGCGCTTTGCCCTATTGGCACGCTGAGATTGTCCCCGACCTGACCTCAGGCAAGGTGGTGCTAGTCGCCGCACACGGCAACTCACTGCGGGCCTTGGTGAAGCACCTGGACAAGATTTCCGATGCCGACATTGCGGCCGTCAACATTCCCACGGGCATCCCGCTGCTGTACGAGCTGGACACCGACTTGAGTCCTGTCAAGCCCGGCGGTGAGTACCTCGATCCTGAAGCTGCGGCCGCAGCCATTCAGGCCGTGGCCAACCAAGGCAAGAAGTGAAGCCCGTCCTTGGACGCCGGTGAATTACCGGCGTCCGACCGCGTCAGCGGGGAAGAGCGTAGCTCTGACCTGCTGAAATGCGGCAGCCAGCATCTAGGGCGGTGGTATTTTCACCACCGTCCTAGTGGCACCCCACGGGATCTTTTCCCTTCGCTGCGCTACGGGGAAATCTCCTGCGGGGACCCCGAGATCCGAAAACTCGGCTCATCTGCACACGTTTCAGCAACAAAGGCAGCTAGATGAGGCGATCGTGTACTAGGTCCCTGACTTCCGCGTACTGGGCGCGGACCTCAGGCTGAGGCGATCCGTCGTACACGACCGTGCCCGCCCGCTCCCAGTGCGGCAGGCCGCCAAGAACCAAGGACGCGGCCTGGCGAGCGGCGCCATCGGCCACGTATTCGCCCGGCGGTGGCACCACCACAGGCATGGCGAACACAGTTGGCGCGATCTTTCTGAAGGCCTCCGACTTGGCGCCGCCGCCTATCAACACCAACCGTTCCACGGGTATACCCAAGCGGACGATGGCGTCCAACCCGTCCGCCAGGAGGCAAGCCAAACCCTCCAAGGCCGCCCGGGCGACGTGGGCTGGCGTGGAGTTGGCGAGCCTGAGTCCGTGGAACGCCCCAGTTGCGTGCGGCTTGTTTGGGGTCCGCTCGCCCTCAAGGTAGGGGACCATGACCAGCCCATCCGCACCGGGCGGGGCTGACAGTGCAAGGTCCCCCAGCTCGTCGTAGGTGACATTGAGGATCGCCCGGGCCGCATCGAGGATGCGTGAGCCGTTGAGCGTGCAGGCGAGGGGCAGGTATGCGCCGTTGGCGTCCGCGAATCCGGTGACCATCCCGGTTGGATCGGCCGTCGGGTTGGCGGAGATTGCGCTGACCACACCGGACGTACCCAGCGAAACCGCTACGTCCCCCGGGCCCATTTCCAAGCCAAGCGCGGCGGCCGCGTTGTCCCCGGCGCCGCCGCCGATGCGGGCCCCGCTCGGCAAAGAGGCCAAAGACTGCCCTGGACCGGCCACCTTCGGCAGGTGTGGGCGGGCGCCAAGCGCCAAATCCAGCAGATCGTGCCGGTAGTCCTCCGAGAATGGCGACCAATAGCCGGTGCCAGAAGCGTCGGAGCGGTCGGTTACCAGAGCGTCCAGCGCGCCATCGGCGGGGCCGTGCCCGGCCAGGCGCCAACTCAGCCAATCGTGTGGCAACGCGACAGCTCGGACCCGGGCGGCGGACTCGGGTTCGTGCGTCGCGAGCCAGCGCAGCTTCGTCACCGTCAGCGAGGCGACAGGGACGGACCCGATTGCCTCGGCCCACGCTTTCGCACCGGCGGCCCTGTCGCCGCCGCCCAGTTCGCGGATCAGCTCCTCCGCCGCATCGGCGGATCGGGTGTCGTTCCACAACAGGGCCGGGCGGACCACGGCACCGGCCTCATCGAGTGTCACCATGCCGTGCTGTTGTCCTCCCACGGCGACGGCGTCGACGTCGTCCAACCCGCCAGCGGCGTTGCTGGCCCGCACGAACGCATCCCACCAGGCGTCGGGGTGGATCTCAGTGCCTTCTGGGTGATCGGCTCGTCCGGTGCGCACTAGCGCACCGGACGCAGCATCGCGGATCACCACCTTGCAGGATTGGGTGGAGGTGTCCACCCCAGCGACTAACGTCATCGTCCAGTCCTTTCCTATCGGGTATCAAACAGAAGGTGGGCCAAGGCGGCGCTGACGCGCTCCGCCATCGGGCGGTGGTGAAAATACCACCGCCCTTGGACGCCGCCGATGAAGCGGCCCCCCAAAACCGCGTCAACCGGTCAGCGTTTTGCGCCGACCGGTTGACGCGCGGCGGCCGGCGCCGTCCTAGGCGGCCGCGCCGAGAAGGTGGTTGATCGCCAACTGGTTCAACGCGACGTAGCCGTAGCCGCGAGCGGCCACTTGCTCCACGTCCACGTCCTCGAACGCGGAGCGGTCCTGGCGGAATGCGTCGAGGCTCTCACCCGAGGAGAGAGTCGGTTCGGACAGTTCCAGCACCTTGGATGCGGCTAGCGCTTCCTGGACGCGGGGGTCGGCGCGGAAAGCGCGGGCGCGTTCGGCCAGGATCAGATACATGCGCATGTTGGCCTTGGCCGATTCCCACACCCCGGTCGCGTCTTCGGTACGCGAAGGCTTGTAGTCGAAGTGCTTGGGCCCGGCGTAGGTGGGCCCGCCGCCCGGGAAGCCGTTTTCGAGCAGGTCGACCGTGCCGAACGCCGACAGCAGGTCGCCGTGGCCGAACACCAGGTCCTGGTCGTACTTGACGGACTTCTGGCCGTTCAAGTCGATGTGGAACAGCTTGCCGGACCACAGCGCCTGGGCGATGCC
>JAIRXV010000052.1 GCA_031268115.1 Bifidobacteriaceae bacterium | reverse complement strand
GCTGGGGGGCTAAGTTCGACATCGGGCACTTCGATCACGGCCCGCCCTTCGGGACAGTCCGGTGCGCATTCGACGGCGGCGAGTGCCCGAACTGGATGACCTGCCAGCGCGTCGATTTCTTCCTGCCGGGCGGCCATTACCGGCCGCGTGGTTGTGGGCCGCAGTACACCCACGTCCATCGCGTGGGATCGGCTAAGCGTGTTGGCGATGACGGACTTCCCACAGCCGGTGGCGCCGAATAGGGCCACGATCTGTGGGATTAGCGTGGGGCGGAGGCGTGGCAGGATCGAATCGTCGAGACGTTCGGTCAGCCGGCGCAGACGTTCACTGGCGGTGGACGATGCCGGAGAGGGCAGGATGAACGCGACACGCGTCAAATCGGCGCGAAGGGTTTCGACGGCAGCACGCGCTGTCCGCTCGTTCGGGGTGCCCACGCAACCACTGTCTCAGGCTCGCACCCGCCGAGCAATTGTCCGCGCCGCGCGCCTCGGATGCAGCCCTGCCGCGCGTCCCCGCGTCCGCGCCGCGCGCCTCGGATGCAGCCCTGTCGCGCGTCGGTCGTCGCGTGGTCGGTCGCTGCCGTCTCCGTCTCCGCGCCGCGCGCCTCGGATGCGGCCCTGCCGCGCGTCGGTTGTCGCGTGGTCGGTCGCTGCCGTCTCCGTCTCCGCGCCGCGCGCCTCGGATGCAGCCCTGCCGCGCGTCCCCGTGTCCGCGCCGTACGCCTCGGATGCTGCCTTGCTACCGTTCGGTTGTCCGCGGGTGGCCACCTGTCCGCTCTCTTCGGCTCAGCATCCCTGCACCAATATGCTCCGTTGTGACTGATATTGCGCACTTATGCTTGTCTCTGGGCATGGACGGGTACTAGCCTCTCGACAAGCGGTGTTCCGCTACACGGAGCACAAGCCAAGCAAGTCCGATTACCGGAGGCACAATGAAACGCACAATACCCATCGTTCTGACTACGGCCGCGGCCCTTGGGAGCTTGCTCCTCTCGGGCGGTTTGACCGGCGCCCTCGCCGCTGAGGACGCCCTCATATTTGGCGCTCCTTCCGTTTCCACCAGCACCAATCCCCAAAAGATCCACGTCATGGGCATTTGGGCCCACCCCGACGACGAGGCGGGGATGGCGGCCCCGTGCGGGGTCTGGAACGACCGCTATGGCATTCGCTGCGGCATCATCATGGTGACCCGCGGCGAAGGCGGCTCCAACTCGGTGGGCGCGGAGTCCGGGCCTGCTCTTGGTCTGCGCCGAGAGAACGAGGACCGCGCGTCCCACGTCCGATCGGGCACTGTCGACATCTTCAACCTCGATCGCGTGGACTTCTACTACAACACTTCAGCGCCATTGACCGCCCAGGTTTGGGACGCCACCGAGACCCTGCGCCGAACCGTGCGAATCCTGCGCGAAACCCAACCGGACATCCTGATCGGCTCCACGCCGGGGCTCGGCGCCGGCCATGGCAACCATCAGTACGCCCAGGGCCGGATGGTTTGGGAGGCCGCTGCCGCGGCCGCCGATCCCACCGCTTTCCCCGAGCAACTCACCGGAGTCGGCGCAGTCAAGACGTGGCAGGTCAAGAAGATCTTTGCCGGCGGAAGCACCGCTGGCAGCGGCCAAACCACGGACCGTCCCAACTGCCTCAGCGCCTTCACCCCGGCGGCTTCCAACCCCTTTACCGTGGTGGGCACCTGGACCGGCTACTCCTCGCCCTACACCTGGACTGAGGGCAATCTGCAAGGCATGCCTGCTGGCGTGGCCAAGACCTGGTACCAGGCCGGCTACGAAGGCGGTCGCGCTCATGCCACCCAGGCCCGCTCGATGGTCAAGAACTACGTCGCCCCAACCTGTCAGATGTACGGGGTTTCGGCATCGTGGGTGCCGATGCAGCCAAACGAATCGTCGAGCGGCGGTAAAGACAACGCCTTCCTGTACGGCGCCGTCTTGCCCGATCCGGGCGGGATGCCTCTCGGCTCGCAGTTCTATTTGAAGGCCGCGGACTATTTCGGGGCCCCGGGCGAGCCGATCGCCGTAACCGTGTCCGCGCGCTCAGGTAAAGGCACCATCGCTGGAGGATCGGTGACTCTGGCCGTTCCTTCCGGTTGGTCTACTAGCGGTCCGGCCGCCATCGGCCCCATCGGCGACGATGGCGTAGCTCAGGCAACCCTCACCGTCACCCCGCCCGCAACCGCGGCCGCGGGCACATACAAGATCGCAGCCAACCTCACCGCGAACGGCGTCACCGCGTACAACGACACCCGAGTGCAATTGGTTTCGCCCGTCGAGGGGAGATTCGCCCGAACCGGCACCGCGGCCGAGTACGACGAGTGGGCGGATTCACACGAAACCTACGTGGCGGGTCTTTCCTCTGCGGTCCAGTCGATCGGCGCCGGGGAATCCATCACGGTCTCGGTCGATGTCACCAACCGCTCTAGCACAGTCCAATCGGGGACTGTCGCCGTTACCACCACGGCACCGGATTTCGCCGTGACCCCGGCTTCGGCTTCGTTCACGGTAAGTCCTGGGAACACTCAGCCGGTCTCCTTCGTCCTCACGCACACCGACCCGACCGCAGCCGGAGGCACCACCGCCAACTTGGTCGCCACCACCACGGCAGGAGCGATCACCAGTAGCGAGACCATGCAACTCCGGGTGGTTCCCACCACGGCTATCCCCCAGCTTGCCGCCGCCCCCACCGTCGATGGGACCGACGATTTCGGTACCGCCGCCAACATCTCGATCGCGCAACGTTGGGAAGGAAGCGCTTGCGCACCCGACGGAACCGATTGCGGCGCCGGCTCCTACGCCAAGATCGGCTGGTACGCCGATGCGCTGTACGGATACTTCTGGGTCGTGGACGATATCGCATCGGCGCCGGCCACACCGGACCGTTGCTTTGGACACTGGCTGGTGGATTCGGTGGAGTTCCTGCTCGATCCTCGCGGACAGTCCATCGACACCTCGCCCACGTTCAAACTCGGCAGCTTCCCGTTCACGGATGATCCGGACAACTACAACGGCAACGGCGCCGACGGAGCCTGCTGGTCCCGCGACGCCGACAACTATCAAGGCTTCTCCACAGGCCCTCTAGCCCAAACGCTTCAGGCGGGACCTAACGCGCCAGGCGTGGAGGTCGGCGTCGATGTCACTCGCCAACCCAACGGCACCTACGCGGGCGGCGGCTGGGCCGTCGAAGTCAAGATCCCACTTGAGGCGCTACCGGCCGCGGTTGGGCCGACATCGTCCGCGCCAACGGGAGTGCAGGCGACCAACACGCTCGATCCCACGTACCTGGGCCTCAACGTGACACCCTACGATTCGGACACGCAAGACTTCATCGGGCAAACGCGTACGGCCTGGTCCGCGTTCGGCTCGCAACAGTCCGAACCGCCCCGATGGGGCCACGCCTACCTCACCGGCTACACCCCACCCGGCAACCGGCCCATCGAGGCTCCCACCGCGCTCATACCGGACACGGCGCTGACCGGTGTCGAATCGCCTCAGACGATTTCCCAGTCCGCCACCCGCGGAGGCACCATCTCCGGCGTCCAACCTACGCAGGGCGTAACCCTCGCGGATGCAACGCTTACGGCATCGGCGGCTTCGCTGAACGTGAAAGCAACGCAAGCTGGGACCTTGCGGGCGTTCCTGTGGAAGGGCGACACCAAGGCCGCGCCGGTGTGGACATCCAGCTGCGTGGGCGGCGATCCGTACGGTTTCGACGCCTGTGACGCCGCCGATGGCGCAGCCGCACCTTGGGGCACAGACATGGGCGGGCGCGTGCTGGCCAGCGCAACCCAAGCAGTCAGTGTGGGCACCGGGACGGTGACGATTCCGCTGAACGCGGCGACCCGGGCGAAGGTCGAGACCGACACGGTGGCGTTGGTGTCGTTCCAGGCCAACGGCACTGGAGGCGATGGCGTGGCGGCCTGGCAGATCCCGGTAGTCGAGCGCCCGGCACTGCCCACCGACAAACCCACAACCACCCCTCCGCCGGGCGGCGAGCAGACCCCGCCCCCGCCGGGCGAAGGCCCGGGCGTGCCGGCGGCCACGGGAACTCACGTCATCGCGGCGTTGACCGCGGTTGCCGCCAACGGCACAACCCTCAGCCCCGCGAAAGTAACGGTGACCGCGACCGCCGCGGGAATAGTGCCATCCGGCGATGTCTCCGTCCACGTAGGCAACCGGTGGGCCAAGGGGACGCTAAACGCGGGTGTGGCCTTAATCACATTGCCCAAGCTGCCGGCCGGCACCCATTCGCTGGCCGTCGCCTACGCGGGGGACTCCAAAGTGGCTCCTGCCTTTGTAAACGCTGGGACCGTGAGAATCGCAAAGGTCGTGCCGACGGTATCGGCCAAGGTCGCGAAGACGGCATCGACCAAGAAGCCGAAAGCAGCGGTCACGGTGCGCGCACCAGGTGTGCCAGCTCCCGTGGGTTCGGTGACAGTCAAGGTGACCAAAGGCACCAAGACCATCGCTACCAAGACCGTCAAACTGACGGCCAAGAACAAGGGCAAAGTGACGGTGACGCTGCCTCGCATCGCGAAGACCGGCAAGTATGCCGTCACTGCCGTCTATAAGGGAAGCACCGACCTGGCGAAGAAGACCTCCAAGAAGACGAGGTTCTCGGTCGTCCGGTAGGGACAGACAGTAGGGCTGTCGCGTCCGCCCCAGCGGACGCTGCGAGACGGGCCGCCACCGGGCTAACCTCGGCGTCAGCCCGTCTCGCAGGCAGCGTCGGTGCCACGCGGACTGATGATAGAATTCGGGATCTGCTGTTGCGGGTAGCCGACTGGTCCTCGGGCGACCCGCACGGCGCGTTGTTGTGCCGTTGTGCGCCGGGTGGACGTACCTGGCGGACTTGGGAGAGGGCTTGAGCACCAAATGCGGAGATGCATCGACAGGCGGCGGATGGGTGTTCCCGCCGCGCCCCCCGGGGGTGGCCGCGGGCCTCACCCATGGGCCGGGCAAGAGCCACTGAGGCGGCACAAGAACCCAGCCAGCAGTTGCCTCCGGTCTGCGGACCGCGGCATGAGCATCACCGAGGTCCTGGTAGCGATCCTTGTCCTGGGGATCTTTGGGGCAGCGGCCACCCAGCTCGTCATCGAGGCCACAGCCGTCACCGTGAACAACGCCTCCCGAATCCAGGCCAGCGCACTGGCCCAACGCGAGCTGGACTTCGCCGCGGAGATAGTCTCCGCATCGGTCGAAGGGGCAGACTCCCTCCTCGACCCTTCAAGAGTGGTGAACCCCAACGTGACTCCCGAAGTGGCCTCAGGGGATCCCGACTTCGCGTTCCAAGTGGACGGCCAGCGCTACCGGGTCGAACGCAACGCCCGGCGCCAACTGCTGGGATCAGGCTCCCCCTGCTCCAACGACACGGTTGTCGCGGTCAAGCAGTTCGCCCTTGAGGTAACAGTGACGGTCACCTGGCAGGGTATGGGCGTGGCGACTCGTCCGCACGTCGCATCCAAGCTGTTTGCGCCCAAACGCGCCACGGCCGTCGGACTCGCTAACGGAGAATCCCTGCTGGCCGTCACCATATCGGGCGCCCAACCGACCGTCGAGCCCC
>JAIRXV010000039.1 GCA_031268115.1 Bifidobacteriaceae bacterium | reverse complement strand
TGAGATTCAGAGACGAACGATTCGGCGTAGATCTTATAGACGTCCTCCGTGCCGCTTGGACGGGCCGCGAACCACGCCCCCGCCGTGGTCACTTTGAGTCCGCCGATGGCGGCGCCATTGCCGGGCGCGGTGGTGGCCTTAGAAAGGATCGGTTCGCCGGCTAGTTCGCTCGCCTTCACCTGATTGGGGCTGAGGCCCGCCAAAAGGGCCTTTTGTTCGCGGTTCGCGGGGGCATCGACGCGGGCGTACCACGACTGGCCGAACGTGGCGACGAGATCGCGGTGCACCTGACTTGGAGTTTGGCCGGTGTCTGCCGTGATCTGCGAGGCGAGCAGCGCCAGGAGAAGCCCGTCCTTGTCCGTGGTCCACACGCGTCCGTCCCGGCGAAGGAAGCTGGCCCCGGCGGATTCTTCACCGCCAAACGCCACAGCCCCCGTGAGTAGGCCAGGCACAAACCACTTGAATCCGACCGGTACTTCCATCAGTGCCCGGCCTTGCGCCCCCACCACCCTGTCTATCAGCGCCGAGGACACCAGCGTCTTGCCGACCGCCGCGTCGATGGGCCACTCGGGGCGGGCGTCGGCAAAGAGGTAGGCGATGGCCGCCGCCAAGTAGTGGTTTGGGTTCATCAGTCCATCCGGGGTGACAATCCCGTGGAGATCGGCATCGGCGTCGTTACCTGTGGCGATGTCATAGGGTGCGCCGCCCGGGGCGTTCATGGTTTGAGTGAGCGCGGCCATCGCATAGGGCGAGGAGCAGTCCATCCGGATCTTTGCGTCCCAATCCAAAGTCATGAAATACCAAGTGGGATCCACCTTTTGGTTCACAACCGTGAGATCGAGCCCGTACCGCTCGCCAATTTCACCCCAGTAGTCCACGCTGGCACCGCCAAGAGGATCGGCACCGATGCGCACCCCGGCGGAACGGATCGTGGAGAAGTCGATAGCGGAGGCTAGATCGGTCACATAGGCGTCGAGGAAGTCATAGCGTCCCGTGGTATCGGCGCCGAGCGCGAGTTCGAGGGTCTTGCGCGGCACCGCGCGCACGGCCCCGGTACTCATCAACTCGTTAGCTCGCGCGGCGATCCAACTCGTAGTCTCCGCGTCGGCCGGCCCACCGGAAGGTGGGTTGTACTTGAAACCGCCATCGCGCGGCGGGTTGTGCGATGGCGTGACCACGATCCCGTCGGCCAGTCCGGCCCCGGCTGTCCGAAGGCCGCCGGGGGAAGTGGCGCCGTTGGCCACCAGGATCGCCAACGACACGGCGGGAGTCGGCGTATAGGCGTCGCGCGCGTCGATCCTGACCTCGACGCCGGCCGCGGCCAACACCTCAAGGGCGGTCTTCCAGGCCGGCAGCGACAGCGCGTGGGGGTCTCGGCCGATGAACAGCGGCCCATCGATCCCCGCGCCCCGTCGATACTCGACTATGGCCGCGGTGATTGCCACGATGTGCTGCTCGTTGAATGAGGTATCCAGAGAGGACCCCCGGTGGCCCGAGGTTCCAAACACCACCCGCTGGTCAGGGTTGTCTGGGTCCGGAACGCGGTCGTAATAGGCCGCAAGGGTGGCTTCGACGTCGATTAGGTCTTCGGGTGTGGCGCGCGTGCCCGCTCGCAAATCCATGCCGCCTATCCTGGCACGCCCCAACTAAGACGACGGCGCCCATAGGCCCGGTTGACGCGGGCGGGGCGTCTTGCGTTGGCCAAAGCCAGGTGCGTTTCGAAGGGCTGCGCTAGGCGTGGACGCCGCCTTTCGGCCGGGCGCCCTAGGCTTGGGGCATGACTCCCGAGGCAAAACCCGATTATTCCGTCCGTCCGTTTGCGGGACTGCCCAGCGAGGGCGACTGGGTGGCTCTTCGCGAGGTGGTGCCCGCGGCCACCGCGACCGCCCGCTTGAACGCCGAACACGGCGGCGCCGCAATCGAGGTCACCACACTCTTGCCCGAAATCCGCCCAGCGTGGAAACGCGCGGACGGCACACCGGTGCTCGCACTGCAATCGACGTTCTCCTCGGAGGACCCTGGGCTCGACCTCGGCCAGGCATTGGAATTGGCGATCGCCGCCGAACCTGGCAGCGAGGTCAAGGCAATCGACCCAGGGCGAGCCAGCGCCCGCCTTCAAGACTTGCTGGACTTGAACGAAGCGTTCGTCGTGACCGTCCAACCGGGTTTCGACTATTGGGCGGACCTCAACCCTGAGCTGGCCGAAACGCTGGAGCCCGTAATCAAGCAGGCATCGGACGCCATCGTCCCTTCCGCGGCGGTGCCGGAAGTGGCCAGCGCCTACTGGACCAAATTGAACGGCAGGCCATTCGTGCGGTGGTCGCTGGGAGTCGATGAGCCGACGCTCTTGGACGGCTTGGCCCGCCTCCAAGCCAAGCGGCAGGCCGGCGTGGTCGATGGCGCGAAATACGCCGGGGCGTTTCGCGCTCTTGGGCTGATCATCCCCGTTTGGGAACTGCCTGCCGGAACCGAGGCCGCAGACCTGACCCAACCTCTGACGGCCTACCGCGAACTCTTGGACGCGGCGCTGGCAAACCGCGTGGGCCTCACGGTGGCCGAGCGCCGGGCGCGGGCCGGCTTGGTCGCGCGGTCCGTCACGCTGCGCTGAGACGGCGCCGCACGCGGCGCGACTGATAGTGAGTGGCCCGCCCGGTGGTCGAGGCGCTGCCCCCGTCCGGGGTGAGACCCCGCGCGCGGCACGATTGGTCGAGGCCGCTCCGCCCGATGGCCCGTGTGGCTTGTGCCCGGGGCGAAATCCGCAGGATATTACCTATGTGACCAACCTCACGGCCCCGCCTTGGCCTAGGCTAAACGGGTGCCTAGAGCGCGTCGGTCAACCCCCCAGCAACGTGTCGCTGTCATTATCCCCGCCAAGAACGAGGCAGGCAGGATCGCGTCCACCATTCGCGCAACCGCTGCGCTACCCGCCGTTGACCTGGTGTTGGTGGTGGACGACGGCTCGGCCGACGCCACGGGGCAGATTTCGCGTGAGGCCGGGGCCGTGGTCGTGCGCCACCCCCACAACCGCGGCAAAGCTGAGGCGATGGAGACGGGCGCGGCCGTTGTGGCGATGCGCGACACCGACGACGACCCGCCTCGCCACCTGCTGTTCCTCGACGCCGATCTGGGCGATTCGGCCGCGAATGCCGGCCCCCTGATCGCGCCGATCATGGCAGAGGAGGCCGATCTGACCATCGCCGTCCTACCTGCCCAACACGGCGCCGGCGGGCACGGGTTTGTGGTCAACCTGGCGCGCCGCGCCATCGCCCGGGCCGCTGGCTGGGTTCCCAAAGCACCCCTTTCTGGGATCCGCTGCCTGACCCGCAAAGCCTTCGAGTCGGCCACCCCGCTCGCGCGCGGCTGGGGTGTGGAGACCGCGAAGACAATAGCTTTGGGTCGCGCCGGCTTCGACGTTCAAGAAATCCCGTGTGAGCTACGTCATCGTGCTTCTGGGAAAGACTTGCGGTCGCAGATGCACCGGGCCGCGCAGTATCGCGACGTGTTGTTGGCGGTCAGCGCCCGAGGCCTAAGAATCGCTGCCCAGCACACCGGCCGCGCTGCTTCTGGCCTGGCCAGCGGCGAGTGGTCAAGGCAGGGGCGGGGGCGCCGCCGCGAGCAGGAGCGGCCCGGCCAGCGCGAAACCCATACTCGTCCCAGCCAGACCTGAATCGTTGACTACGGCCCCAAGCGCCACCATGGCAGTCAGCCCCGCGAGACAGGCACCCGCCAAAGGAATGGCTAGCCGGTAGTTCCGCACACCCTCAGTGTGCCGAACCGCACGCCACCATCGCACCGCCACCACACCAAGGGGTATCGCCAGCACAAGGGCCACAGCGGTCAACATAAGGCTGCTCAATGCCTTGCGGACGATGACGTCCCCACCTTCGCCGCCCAGCAAACCCTCCACGAAGGCCCCAGCGTGAGTCCAAGCCCCCGGGCCGCGGCGCCAATCCACTAACGCCACGGCAGCGAAGACGGCACCCCCTAGACCGACGACCCCGCTGGCGCGGCGCCAAGAGAACCGAACGTGCAGCCCAACCATGGCAAACACCGCGAAAGAAGGGATGATCGCGGCGCTGCCACCAAGGTCGGCCCCAAGCGTTGGGGCGGCATCGACCACCGTCGCACCGACCCCCATGGCGGCCGCGATGAGGGCAAACGCGACTCGCTCCCGGACGGATCGGAGACGAAAACCACTCAAGGCGAGGGCGATCAAAACCAGGGCGGAGGCGGCCAGCAACGCGAATTCGACGTTGGGGATGCCGAAATACCTACGTCCCAGAACAAGATTTGGCCCAAGCGGTGCCCCCCAACCGAGCGAATTGCCAGTGGCCGCATCGATGGCGACCGCCGCGAATGTGACACCGGCCACCACAGCGGGCGGGCCCGCGGGGCGAAGACGCCGCGGCAGGGCGAGGGCGGCTAGGCAGGTGAGGACCGCCATCGTCCCGGCGATAAGCGCGAACGTTAAGCCCGCCGGGCCGGTACGCCACCACGGAACCAAGTTGGCTAGGAGTGTTGCCACAGGTAAAGCACCGATGATGAGCCAAATCCGGGCCCAAGCGGCGCGAGCGGGGAGGTGACCGCTGCGGGCAAACGGGACGAGCGGGATCAGCGCCGCGAACCCAGCGATTCCAAGGGCGGCGTAAGTCCATGGCGCGATAGCGGCGGCGAGGACCGCGTGGCGGGCGTCGGCGGCAAGGGCTGCGATCCGGGACCGACCGGGAGGCTCTGGGTGGGACGCCGCCAGCAAAGCGTCGGCGGGCGTAAGGGCAGCGAAGTCAGCGAGGGTAACCAGGCCGTCGTGGCGCGTGGTGGTCGAGGTCGGCACAGACCACACGGCCGGGCCCTGGGTGGACTGAGGGGTCGCTTTAGGTGCGCCGATGGCGCCGATGCCGAACTCGCGGCGGTCCGGATCGCACAGCGAGACCATTGCGAGGCGCGCCTCGGGAACGGCGGCAGCGATGAGCCCCACTTGGCGGTCGAGCGCCGCCAAGGCCGTGCCGTCACCGGTGCCGATGTCCACCAACACCAACGCGGCCCCACTGTCGATGGCGTCGCGAACGGCACTTGGGGTTGGGGTTGTGGGTGTGGGTGTGGGTGTTGGGGTTGTGGGTCTTGGGGGTGTGGGTGTTGGGCCGGGGCTCTCTTCCGATGCCTCGGACCGGATCGCGGTGGCGGCGCTCCAGGCGGCCTGGGCTCCGGGACCTAGCGCGATCACCCTGGTCGCCGCAGGATTCCAGGACGCGGCCAGCGCCGACCCTAAGGACACCCACGAACTAGACCCGCAATCCTCTCCGAGTTCGCCAGGGTGGGAGACGTTGGCCAACGCGGCGCTGCGTTCCAAGAGGATGCGCTCGGTCTCGGGCGTCAGGCCGGCCACCACGTCCGACCACGCCAACCCCGCGGTGCCTATAACCACCAGTGGTGCGCGCGGCGCGGCGGCTCCGTTGGCTTGGGCGCCGTTGGCTTGGCCGGCGTTGGCAGGAGCGCCGTTGGTCTGGCCGCCGTGGGCCGGAGCGCCGCGGGCCGCGCCCGCGTGAATCGCCCCGCCCCCTATCAATGCGCAGGCCCAAACGAGCACCATCGCTCCCCTGAAGGCCGGCCTCACTCCCCGAGCTTATCCAGCACGCGACCGGTTTCACCTCCAACCGCTGAGCTGGGGACTTGACGGGCTGTGTCGGGTGCTGCTACTTTGCCCGCTGGTCGCTTGTTCGCTTCCACTGACCGTTGGGCGCGCAGCGAGCAGGCTGGCCATACGTGTTTCGCCCTTTTATCCCTACGACCCCCACTGTTACGTGTGGGGAATCCTTGTTGGTTCC
>JAIRXV010000033.1 GCA_031268115.1 Bifidobacteriaceae bacterium | reverse complement strand
CCGCTACCAGGAATGGATCGCGAACGACCGCGCCCTTCACGCCACCATCGACCAGATGCGCCGCCTCTCAACCGAAGCCATGGCCATCATCGAACACAACGAAACCGACACCCAGGTTTCAACGCAAGACTAGGAGACTGTAGGACAAAGCCGTTTCGCGGATAACCGCAACGCTCTGACCTGCGGTGATGTCTCGCGGAAACGCCCGATTTCGGCTTTGTCCGACAGTCTCCTAGCGGCACCCCACGGGATCTTTTCCCCTCGCTGCGCTACGGGAAAACCTCCTGCGGGGACCCCGAGATCCGAAAACTCGGCTCATCTGCACATGTTTCAGCAACAAAGGCAGCTAGACACGTTGCCAGACCCCCGCTGGGACGAAGACCCACCAACACACGCCAGGCTGTCGCGGAAGCCGCCTAGGTGATCGCCTGCACCGCGGCCTGCGAAACCCAACAATGGCTCGACGACCCCGCCCACAAGATCCGCACCTGGACCCGGGTTCCCAACCACACCAACGCCGCCACCAACCACCTCAACCAAACCCGCAACCCCCAATAAACAAACCAAAACGAAGGAAAACCCATACATCACCTCCCAGGACTTGACCAACACCCGTTACATCCGACCTGAGCCTGCCGACTCCTACCCCTTAATCGAAGTGGGCTCCCACCTCACCCCGCCGGGTCCCACCGCCACACCACCACCCGACCAACCCACCGCACTCGACATGTCCCTACCGGTCCAGTCGTGGCCCAGCGAGTCCGCTGCCTGCCACTCAGACAGGCCCACCGCATGCCACCGGCCCAACCCCTTGTTGTCGGAAATGTCCACGTCTGAGCTGACTTTCCGGTATGGAAAGCGGTGTGCTGTTTGACGGCCCGGGAGGGGAAGCCTCATTGGGGGACTTGAGTTGGTGAGGTGGTCGGTCGGTAAGATCGCTCGCCGGGTGATCCCGCCAACGAACCGACCGATGTCGCCAACCGCTACTTACGGCTTCCAAACAGGGGCGGATCGAGGGCATCAATGTCACCCGGGGCGAAAGCCTGGTTCGGGTCGAGCGCGGTGGCCGCGCCGGTGGAAGGGATGATCGAGTACAACCCTTGGCGTGTGCCGTCCTCGGAATCGATATCGACCACGGCGATCACCCGAAGAGCCAGGGTGTCCTTGTCCTTCGCGTAGTAGAACACCGTGTCGTCAATGTAGAGATCATCCGGGTTGACCTGCGGGTTGGTCGCGGCCGCGATTGACTGGAGGGCAGCATCCTCATCGAACTCGATGGAATCGGCGACATCCTCTTCGGTGACCCAGCGGTCCGCCGTGCGGTCATACACCCACGCTTCGACCTCCAACTCTTCAAGGCCGGGCAAGCTCGCTCCGGTGGTGACGATCTGAACGTAGTCCTCGGAGGTGAACGGGTAAGAGCGGACTTGGAGCCACTGTCCCTGCGGAACTTGCTCCTGAATCTCGGCTATGGACGTGACACTTCCGAGCGTTTCGGTGATGTCCGCGTTGATCTCCTGAATGGCGGTGCTGCCGCCCTCCGGCTCCCTCATCTTCAGCAGTTCGATGGCGAAGTTCCCGTCATATTCCTGGGTCTGGGCCTCGACCTCGCTCGGTGTCGCGTTGCTGGCGCAACCCGTCGCCAAGAGTGTCAACGCCACAGCCGCTCCAAGTGCGGGGCGCAGGGGACCGGGCGTGCGCGCGGCGACGCCGGGGTGGGGATTGGTGGGACCGGTGTAGGGCATTGAAGTGCTCCTTGTGAGTCAGGACGAGTGGTAGGAAGGGCCGGATGGCGCGGACCGTGCATGGACCCGCGGCCCAGCCCGGCTATTTCTCGCACAGGCAACGCCGCCGGGCAAGACTTCGGTGCCCACCCGCGATAAAGGTTTGCTTATCCCGATTGGCTGAAGGGCCTTGCGACTCCCAGTCGCTGGCTTTGACACTGGTATCGACCTGAGGCTCGATACCAACCCTGTACAGAATCGCGGTCCCATTCATGCCCATCGCGCGCCAGCCCTTCGCCTCCGCGCCCGCTTCCGCCCTTGCCGAGACCATCGCCATCGCCTTCACGGTCTCCTGCGAAGTCGCCACGCGCGAGACCCCGACTTATCAGCGTGCCGGTGATAGACCAGCCGACAGCCGCGCCAGCTTGGGAGGGCCAAACCCGGACCAGCTGAGACGCGGCGGCAAGCGTCAAGACAGCGTTGCCTTCACCACCGTCTGAAACGCCCCAGAAACGCACCGTATGCCCATCCCGAAACCGCGAGACCCGACAAGAAGGGGTTCCCATGACCACCACAGATTCTGCCCCCGTTCCGGCCCCAGCGGGCGCCCGGCTCCATCGACCGTCACTCCGCACCTGGATTGCCGTGGCCGCCGTCCTCGCGGCAGGCGGGTTGAGCGCGGGATGCGCTGGGACCCCCGATGGCGGAGGGAACCCGCCCCCCGCTGGGGCTGGCGCGGCCACTCAAGCTCCGCCATCGTTCGCCGATGCCGCAGCTGACGCAGCCGCAAACCAGATCGACAACACGGCCACTGGGATCGTTCCCCGCGAACAGGTCTACGACGGAGGCCACATCATCGAGGTCCTACAACTCGCCTACGACGGCCAGCAGCCAGCCCTCGCCGCAACGGACGGGCGCAACCCGGTGATCGACGAGATCAACGACAACATCGAGGCCACCGTCTACGGCGACTACGACACCGCCAGCGGGCCGGACAGTTGGGCAGACATCCGCTCCTATCCGTTCACCTCGGCCGAATACCTCCAGATTGTCACCACCGGTATCGTCTACCCGACTTACGGAACCGAAGGCAACGTGCAATCGTGGGTGTTCGATAGGCAGGCCAACGTGTGGGTCCAACCCGAGCAGGTGTACGCAGAGGCCGGGTTGGTCGGCGACGCCCTGACCGAGGCCGTGACCGCCGCGTTTGTACCCGATTCCGATGCCGAATCGGTGTCCGGCGTGGAACCGTCGGGATTTCGGTACGTCCAAGGTCCGGACGGCTGGATCCCGGAGTTCCTGCTGAAGATCACGGTCGCCAACGCGCAGGCCGAGCCGTGGGACGGCCTGTTCGCCTACCAGCCCGCCGATGCCGCCGGGCCGGCCCTGATCAAGTTGAACGCCGAATGCCTGTTCGACCCGGCGGACATGGACACCATGGACCGCCCGCTGATGTACGCCCGAGGTGGCGGGGCCGAGGATGCCGAGGGCACAGGCGGGCTGTGGATCCGCTTGCCGAGCTACGCGGACGTGGCCCAGACGGGCGGTGGGATCGACGATGCAGGCAACCGGTGGGAGGAATACGTGGACGATGCCGGCACGGTAGCTGTCTCGATACACCGCGCCTCCGCCGTGGCCGCCACCGATCCGGTCGAGATCGAAGCCCAGGTCACCGGGGCTGTCGACGCGGTGGATCGCGAGACGTGGCGTCTTGAGGCCAGCCCCGAGGCCTCCGAGGCGTACACCTACCCCGTCCACGTGTTTGAGTACGATGCCGGCGCGAACGAGGATCTCCGCTCCCACCTGGGCTTTTATATCCAGACCGATGCCGGTGGGTTTGTGCTGGACTGCTCCATCCCGGCGGACCCGTGGGACGAAGGCCACGCGCTCGCCGAGGACTGGATGAAGCACCTGGAGCTTGTGGATCTATCGTGAACTAAGGTGTCCCCGGCAAGCCTGAGCGTGCCTGGGAAGGGGGCGTGACGCCATCGTGCCTAGGGCGAGAGTGCTGGTGGTTGAGGACGATGCCGATCTGCGGGCGTTGCTCCTGCGGCGCCTGACCGGCGAGGGCTACGCGGCCCGGGGCGCCGGGACCTTGGCCGAGGGCCGCAGCGCCCTGCGGGAATGGGGGCCTGACCTGCTGGTATTGGATGTGCAGTTGCCGGACGGGTCCGGGTTTGACCTGTGCGTGGAGGCCCGGGCCGCGACATCGGCGCCCATCGTGTACCTGACGTGCATGGGACAGGACGAATCCGTGCTGCGCGGGTTCACCGTGGGCGGGGACGACTACGTGACCAAGCCGTTCAACCTCGACGTGCTGTTCGCCAGGATTTCCGCCCAGCTTCGCCGCTCGGGGGTCCAGGCCGGTCGGGTCGAGTTGCCGCCCTTGGTGATCGATCTGGTGGCGGGGACGGTCGCCGTGGACGGCCGGGCGGTGGAAGTGAGCAAGAAGGAGCTGCAACTGCTGGTGTTCTTCGCGACCCACGCTGGGCGGGCGTTCTCCAACGCGGAACTGTTGGAGGCGGTGTGGCGGGACACCTCAGGGGTGGAGTCCAACACGGTCCGGGTCCACATCTCCGCCCTGCGGCGCAAGCTGGGCCTGGGTCCGGATTCGCCGTTCGCGTTGTCTACCACCGAATCTGGGCGGTACGTGTTCCGGCGGGTTCGTTTTGTCGAGCCAGGCGGGCCGCCGTGATGTCGCGGGGGTCCGCACGGGCGATGTCCGATGGCGGCGGGCCGGTGCGCAGTGGCGGCGAGCCCGCGTTGGGTCGGCGATTGCTGTCCGCACGGGCGGTGTCCGATGGCGACGCCACCCCGCGCGGTGGGGGCCAGCTGGCATTTCGTCGGCGGTTGTTCACCGCACTTGGGGTGGTGGGCGCGGCGTTGGGGGTGGTGTCCGCACTGCGGGCGGTGGTGGTGGGCGGTCAGGTGTTGTACGTCATCGTCAACCTCACAGCCGTGGTGGCGGCGACGGTGCTGGTGGTCCTGGCGCGACGCGCGGAACGGTTGGACGGACTGTCTGGCGTGGTGGTGGGGGTGGTGTTCGCGGCGGGGTTCGGTGCGATGTTCCTGGGCGGCGCTGGGGCGTACGGGACCATGCCGACATATTTCATCTTGGCGTTGGTGTTTGTGGCGTTGATGTTCGATGGCGTCCGGGCGCGGGTTTTGGCTGGTGGGCTGACGGCGTTCTATCTGGCATTGATCGTGTGGGCGTACGTTCGGCTGGGTGGCGTGGCGCCGCCGGCGCTCGATGGGGTGTGGTTGTGGGACACGATCCTGGGGTTCATCGGATCGGCGGTTGGGGTGAGTGTGGCGGTGATGTGGCAGGTGAGTCTGTACCGCCGCAACGAGGAACGGTTGGCCGAACGCAACCGGACGTTGGAGGCGTTGGATCAGGCGCGCGCGGAGTTCTTGGGCAACGTGTCCCACGAGTTGAAGACGCCGCTCGCGGTGATCGACGCGTACGCGCAGGCGTCGCAGCGGGCCGTGATGGGGCAGGGGCCACCGCAGGAATTGGCGGAGGATTTGCGGGTGATCGCGGCCCAGGCCGCGCGGATGGCGCTGCTGGTGTCTTCGCTGGTGGATGCGGCTCGCATCGACGAGGGCGCGTTCGGCATCCAGGTGGGTCCGGTGGAGTTGGGCGGCTTGATCCAGGACACTTTGGCCGCCCATTACCCGATCTTGACCCGGGGTGGGAACACGCTGGAGATCGCGCCGGATGCGGCCTGTCCGGTGGTGTTGGCCGATGCCGGACGGATCGGGCAAGTATTGGTGAACCTGCTGGTCAATGCCGCTAAGCACACCGAGGGTGGGCGGATCGGGGTGGATACGCGGATCGTTGGGGGGTTCGCCGAGGTCACGGTGAGTGACACCGGCGAGGGGATACCGCCCGATGTCTTGCCGATGGTGTTCGAGCGGTACAAGACCGCTGCTCGGCGCACTAGCGCCGCCCGGGTGGACGCGGACCACCGCGCCGATACGGGGATCGGGCTGGGACTGTTCATCGCGCACCACATCGTGACGCGCCATGGTGGAACCATCGAGGTGTCTTCCATCCGGGGGGAGGGGACCACGGTCGCGTTCACGCTCCCCCTGGCCGCGGAATCGGTGTGACCAGGCGACGTGCTTTCTCAGGGTGCGGGTGGGTGCGGGGTCTTTCCGCACGCATCGGGGCGGTGAGCCGCCCGGGGCCGCCCACGAACTCCCGAACTCCATCCCAGCGGCCGTGTTCGCCAGTTTGTTGGCGCTGTGGGGAGTGGGTGCGATGAATCACCACACCCAAACTCATCGGCTCACACCACCGGCCAACCCCCCACCCCCACACCCACCCCCCCGCCCAAAAAACTGGCGAACACGACCACCGGCGGGAATTCGCCCAGCGGCATTCGCAACATCACGACGATTCGGTGAGTAAACCGGGTGTCTCGCCACCCGCCGATGGGTGGGCCAGGAAACGAGGGCGAGGCAGAGCGTCTTTTGCAGGTTGAGCCGTGAGCGTTGACGGCCGTGAACACACCGGGCCTCGCGACCGAAAGACGCTCTGCCTCGCCCTCGATGACAGGACGGCCCGACCACCCCGCCACCACCCGCTGATGGGGGAGAAGAGCCGCGAAGCAGGCTCAGTTAAGGGACCGCCTCGCGCGTCCGTGCCTGGGAGGCCCGAATTGTGGGCCGTTCCGGGCGGTTTGACGCCAGGGGCGTGCCCGGATCCGCCGGGATTGGGGGTCGAGGTGCGCCGAACTGGTCATAGACCGTGGGTCAGAACGCAAACACCTGGGTAAACACGGCGGGCTCCTCGGGCCTATGACCAGTTGGGTGCACTTCGGTTGGGGCGAACACGACCACTAGTCCAACGTGGCCGCAGCGGCGTGCAGGCGGTCCAGCGCGGCCCGTGCCAGTTCGCCCAGGTCCAGCCCATCGGCGCCGATCCATGTGGCGTATGCCTCTTTGAACGCGAGGCCTCCGAGTTCTGCGGCAAGGGTCGCCGCGGGCTCGCCCACCCCGCGCTGGCGCAACGCCCCGGCCATGGCCGCGGTCATGCCAACGTGTTTCAGCGCATCGCGTTCCTGGAGTTCTACGTTCGCCGCGATGACCGCGAGCAAGCCCGGACCTAGTTCGTGGGTGAATGGGGTCATCGCTGAGGCGGCCAGCGTCAAGCCCCCTCCGATGGCGGCCAGAGGCGTGGCACCGTCCGGAGCCTGGGCGATACCCTCCACCAAGAGGCGGGAGAGGGTCTCTTGACCTGCTGTGAGGGCATCGCGTTTGTCGGGAAAGTAGCGAAAGAACGTGCTCTTGGCCAGGCCCGCCCGTTCTGCCACCTCGCTCACGGTGGTGTGGTCGTAGCCCCGCTCGGCGAACAGCTGCAGGGCGGCGGCGATGAGCCGCTCGCGCGCATCAGGATCCCAACGTGGCACTCCGCCATCGTAGCGATGAGACTTCAGTCCCATCATCCGCTATAGTGACGAGACCAAAGTCTCATCAGGGGGTTCTCATGCGCGTCTTTGTCACCGGTGCAAGCGGGGGAATCGGCTCCGCCGTGGTACCCGAACTCCTCGCCGCGGGCCATCGGGTACTCGGCTTGGCGCGCTCGGAGGCCTCGGCCCAGACCATCGCGACCGCTGGCGCGACGCCCCTGCGCGGCGATTTGACGGACGTCGACTCGCTGCGCGAAGGCGCCCAGCAATCAGACGGAGTGATCCACCTCGCTTTTGGCAACGACTTCACCGACCTTCAGCGGTGCATCGACGAAGAAACCTTCGCCGTGCAGACCTTCGCGGAGGCCTTGGCTGGATCTGGCAAGCCGCTGGTCGTGGCGTCTGGAACCCCTGCCGTGCCGGGGCGCTTGGCCACGGAAGAAGACCCCATGGGCACGGAAGGGCCGATCGGCGGCCGAGCCCGCAACGCTCAAACCGTGCTCGACCTAGCGGACCACGGCGTTCGCTCCGCAGTGGTGCGCCTCCCGCGATCCGTCCATGCGGCAGATGGGCGCTACGGGTTCGCGTCGATCCTCATTCGCGCCGCCCGGCATGCTGGCGTCTCCGGCTACGTCCAAGACGGGCAACAACGGTGGCCCGCCGTGCACCGACTGGACGCCGCCAGGCTCTTCCGGCTCGTTCTAACGAGCGCTCCTCCCGGCACGGTCGCCCACGCAGTGGGCGACGAAGGGGACACGATGCGCTCGCTCGCGGACGCCATCGGGCACCGGCTTCACTTGCCCGTGCGCGAAGTCGCTCCTGAGACCTTTGGCTTGCTCGGCGCGGTGTTCGCGGTGGATCAGCCG
Source organism: Bifidobacteriaceae bacterium (assembly GCA_031268115.1). Classification (GTDB taxonomy): domain Bacteria; phylum Actinomycetota; class Actinomycetes; order Actinomycetales; family WQXJ01; genus JAIRRT01. Next base: position 13,848 of record JAIRXV010000033.1, on the reverse strand, counting down.
GCCTCGAGCGAACGCACGCGCCAACAGTTCGACTGGCTGCCCACGCACCCCAGCCTCCTCGAAGACTTGGCAGCCGGACTTTACCCCGCCTGATCCCGCTAGCCCGCCCCGGCGCGAGGCCCACTCGCGGCCCGGCGAGGGGCAAGGAGAGCGGCACGCTCACAGGACAAACATCGGGCCGGGCCGCGCTGGCCGTGCGGGGCTGGAAGTCCACCACGCTCGAGTGTTTCCGCGCCGAAGATGCCTGCTCTGGTACCGCCAAGGCGGTGGCGACCCGAAAGTCCACCACACAACGAGCGGCCGGCGTTGGCCCGGTCCGCACGGTGACTGCGCTGGTCAAGGGTGAGGAACGTCATCGTCCTGGCAGCGTGCGGCGAGACAGCGCAACCGACCATGGCGCCGAAACAAGTTACCGCCGCCGATCGCGTCTCACGCGAGAAGGTCCCGGGCGAGGTCGGCGATCCTGGTGTACACGGGCTCAACCACCGCGCGCGAGGCACCTCGGACGGTGAATCCGTGGCCCACGCCATACAGGTCGATGTGCTCGATGAGGGCCCCAGCGTGACTGAGGCGAGCGGCGTAGCGGGCGCCCTCATCGCGCAGGATGTCCCGCTGGGCGGTGACGATGAGCGCTGGAGCAATTCCAGTCAAACACACCGTGTCCGATGCCGCGGCCGGGCTGATCAGCCGATCCTTCCGCAGGTCCCGGTCAGGGCAGTACACGGAATCGAAGACTGGCCCCATGCGGGCCAGGAACGCCTCTTTGTCCTTGGCCCTCTTGCTGCCCGCACTGACCGACAGATCGAGCGCGGGGTACATGAGGACCTGCAAGGAGATCGCGGGCCCACCCCGCTCCAGCGCGAGGCGCGCGGCACCAGCGGCAAGCGCTCCACCTGCCGATTGCCCGCCGATGGCGACGCGACCGCCGTCCCAAGCGTGTCCCGGTGCGGCCGCCCAACGCACGGCATCGTAGGCCTGCTCCACGGGGCCCGGGAACCGCGACTGAGGGGCAGGCTCATAATCGATGTTCACCACGGTGACCCCGGCGCGGGCCGCAATGAAACGGCAAATGGGGTCGTCCTGTTCGGGGTGGCGGAAAACGAACCCGCCGCCGTGAAGATTGAGGTAGACGCCGTTGTCCGCCGCGGGATTCTCGGGGAGATAGACCGTGGCGGGTACGGGACCGACCAGGGTTGAGATGGTCGTCTCCACGGTTCGCGCGGTCGCCTCGGCAAACGCAATCTCGGGAGCGATTCGTGCCGATCCAGGGGCGCGCTGGGCCAACCGGGCTAGCCCATCGGCTAGCCAGAGGGCGGGTGGCACGGGGACTCCTCTCGGGGCGGTGGGTTGGCCAAAGGCTACTCCCGGGCCTCGGCTATCAGATCCGTTGAGCGGGAGGATGGCGCACACGCGGCCTTGGCGGCAAGGGTCCGTGCTGGCATCGGCGGCCAGCTCCGTTCTTGCGCGGGCGCCTTTGGCCGTGCGGTGGGTATTCGAGCGGGCGTCGGGATCAGTCAGCTCGCCTGGAACGAGACCCCACCAGGGTTTCGACGGGTGCATACAGGTCGGGGTCAAGGAAACTCTTTCGCTGCCAGTTGGCGTACCGAGGCACCGCGTGGTCCTTATACGCCGCGGCTGCATCGCGCCGGGCGGTCGGATGCCGCGGGAGGCGAAGCTCACGGCGGCTCAGTTCCACGCGGCGCATGATGTCGCTGAACTGCAAAGAGGACGCTGGTCCGCCGGACGCGGTGAGCAGCATCCCACAATTCCAACTCGACTATGGAGAAGGTCAAGCGCGGACCGGCATGGTCCTCTCTAAGACTGCCGCGTTGAGTCGACTTATCCGAATAGAGGTCCTGGCCACCACAACGCCGAGAAATACGCGAATCCAAGGCGTTTGGTAGCCACTGCTTCTAACGATGCGACCGCGAGGGCCAGTATCGAAGGAAACCTCCGCCCGGCCCCCTCGCTCCCGCACTGCGGCTGCTTTACGGTCAGCCTGTGCGTGGCTTTCATCTCCCCGACGATGACGGCAATCTTAGCTAGCCCCTTCTTCAACGGCGCGGTCCGGCCAGTCATGACTCGGGCGAGCCCAACGCAACCTCGCACACAGATGGCGCGGCTGGTCCGTTTGATGCGTGTCCGGCCGGGCTGACTCGGGGTCAAGATCGGTCAGCGAGCGTCCGCCATCGGCGGCCCTGAGTGCGTGCGTTCAGATCGTGCTGTTGACGGCCAGGCCGCTGCATGGCCACGAAAGGGCTGGCGAGGGCTGCGGTGGGACGGCGGGGAGCCGCTAACATCGGTTGTTGGCTGTCCCGGGGGGGAAGGCACTGATGCGAAAGGTTGAATCATGAGCTGGGACGTCTATTTGCAACGATTCGAAGAGTCGTACAAGTCGATAGAGGACATTCCCGATCGCGTTCGGACCCTGCCGCTGAGGACGCTTGCGCAGGTAAAAGGAGAGATCGAAAGACTGTTTCCCGAGGTGAAGTGGCTAGACGCCGAAGACCGGAGCTATTGGGGTTCCTGGGATTCCCGGATCGGCTCCATCGAATTCTCGTTTGACGATGGGACCGATGGGGTCATGTCCGTGACGCTGTTTGTCCGGGCGGCAGACGAGGTCACGACCCGCATCTTGGAACTGGCCGCCGCTCTCAACTGCCAGGCCCTGGCGGCGCCGCCGGGCGACTTCTTGGACCCGGATGATCGTGCGCTCGGCGCAAGAGAGTGGCGGGCCTACCGCGACCAGGTGGTCGGCGGCGGCGGCGCGCCACGGTGAGACGCACGCCAACCGAGGGGTAATCCAAAACCGGCACCCTTCTGTCGCAAAGACGATGCCGCTGCCACGGACCCAAGACTTGGTATTAGCGCCCCACGGCAGAGCGTGAAGCGAACCCGCCCCAGACGTTGGGGGTGGGCACACTTGCGGCGATCCCTTCGCGTCAGTCATGCGCAGCTGGGCACCAAACTAGGTACGCGTCGAGTAGAACGGGTCCCGCAGGGGCCGACCCTCCCGAATCCCGATGCATCACCACAGACTGACGTCCAGGCCGGGGGGAACAACCCCCAACAAGACCGAAGTCGGGCTGGCGGGATTTGAACCCACGACCCCCTGACCCCCAGTCAGGTGCGCTACCAAACTGCGCCACAGCCCGTGGCCGGCCGCTACGGCCAGACCAAGGGCACACTTTACCCCACCCGAGTCGGCACGCCATTAAGGCCGCAGCGCTGTCATCGATCCGTAGCCCCGCAGGGGCGCCTGGTGGAGAGTCGACACCAACCGCTCAAGACGACCGCGAACGCCTCTGAGCATAGATCTGGCGCCGTCCGGCATCGTGCGAATGGGCGTTGGCCCATCACACCCGGTGGGCGGTACTGGGATCGAACCAGCGACCTCTTCCGTGTCAAGGAAGCGCGCTCCCACTGCGCCAACCGCCCTAGGGACCCGCGCTCGGCGGGAGTTGAGGTGGAGATGGGATTCGAACCCACGTAGACGGCTTTGCAGGCCGCTGCCTCGCCTCTCGGCCACTCCACCGCGCTTTTCGGTCCACCTCGATTCGAGCGGACGACGGGATTCGAACCCGCGACCCTCACCTTGGCAAGGTGATGCTCTACCAACTGAGCCACGTCCGCGCGCACGCCAACCGAAACAGCATCGGAAGACCGGCGCCCGCCAGAATAGCCGACAGGTACCAGGGCGTCCAACTTCCTGTGACACTTCGGGCGCGTCCTGGACGCGGACCCAGCGGCGAAACCCGCCGTTACCTTTCCTCGCTGTGCGCGCAGTTACCCCCGAGGGGCAACACTTGACGGCATACCCAACCGGTGAAGGAGCCACGCGTGAACGGCGATCGCTACCCCACTCCCCCGCTCAGTCCTACGCCCGATCCACCCGACCCAGCCGAGTCTCCACCTCGGGACTCCGCTGAGACTCGCGCTGTCGTAGCTCGCTACCGATCCATGGTGTACGGCATCGCGCTAACCCATACCCGGTGCCAAGGGGACGCCGACGACGTCTTTCAGGAGGTCTTCCTCGCCTACCACCGGCGCATGCCGCGGGTTCGCAGCGAGGAGCACCGCAAGGCGTGGCTGATAGTCGCCACTTTGAATTGCGCTAAGGCGGTGGCGTCGAGTTCCTGGCGCACCCGCGTGGTGCCGATGAGTCTGGAGGCCATCGATGCCGCCACTGCCCCCGTCTTCCACTTCGCCACCGAGCAGCAGGACCAGCTCTTCCGCGCTATGAATGCCTTGCCGGGGGACTACCGGATCGTGTTGCACCTCTTCTATTTCGAAGACTTGCCGATTGCCGAGATCGCCAGGCTCCTAGACATCGAGCCAGGCACTGTCAAGATGCGCCTCTCGCGCGGCCGCGGCCTCATGCGGGACCAACTCCAAGGAGCGTTGTTCGATGAATGATCCGATTTTTCGCGCCATGCGCAACCAGTGGGACCCACCTCCCGCGCTGTTGAGTCGCCTTGAGGAGGCTCTTGCCGCCGATGCCGTCCCCACCTCTGCTTCCCCGCCCCCACCGCCTGCCCCGCCTTTCCAGCCGGCTCGGCGCCGGCTGCCCCGCCGTTATGCGGCACTCAGCGCGGTTGCGGCGTGCATTGTGGTGGCACTTGCCGTCGTTTGGGTGTCGCAACCCGCAAGCGGCCCGCCCCCGTATCCGCCCGCCAGCACCGAGGCCTCGCGGACCGGCGAAAGCGACCGTGCGCCATCGACCGCGACACCAGCGGATCCGGCCACGTATTCGGAGGTCTACCAGGCCGTCCAAGGCGCGTGGGACGCGGCCAAAACCAAGTCGGAAACCAGGGGCGCACCTATGGCTGAGGCGATGTCGGCGGACTCCGTTTCGGCTGAAGGCGCCAGCCCAGCTAGCGCCGCTGGCACCGGCATCAATGAGTCGGTTGACTTCAGCGAAACCAACGTGCAAGTCGAAGGAATCGACGAGGGAGATATCGTCAAGACCGACGGCAGCTTCCTTTACGTCGCCTCGAAGAACGAGGTGGTTATCTTGGAAGCGGCCGGCGACCGAACCGCTGAGGTTGCCCGCATCGAGGCGAAGGCGCAGGAGAGTATCGACCCAGAAGCACCTCTGGCGACTGACGGTTCGGTGATCGACTTGATGCTTTCGGGTTCCACGCTGGTTGTGCTGCTCCAGGAGTACACACCGCGTACGCTTGAAAACTTGGGCGAATCGAGTTCCACCTCGGTTGTGTTCGACGCCACTATGACCAAGGCGTTGCTCTATGACGTGGCGAACCCGAACGAGCCGCGCTATTTGACCGCCATCGGACAAAGCGGAAGCTACCGCACGTCGCGGTTGCTGGAGGGGATTGTCTATCTGGTTACCGCCTATCCTTTGTTGAACGGCGAAACCCTTGTAGAGGACGACCCGGCGACCTTCGCCCCGCTTGCGTTGGACGATGGCGCAGTCGCGCCAGTGCCCGCATCTTCGATCGCGATTCCGGCGGCGTACGACTCCCCAACCTATGCCGTGGCCGGCGCTATCGATGTCGCAAAAGGTGAGTCGGTTGGACGCCAAGCCGTGCTCGGCGGCGCCGAGACGGTGTACATGAGCGCACAAAACCTCTACTTGGCGACGGCCGATTACAGCGCATATGAGGCGTGGACTACCGATCCCGACGGCCGCCCGCGTGAGCCGGACGCGCAGAGCACAGCTCCCGACCAGCCACAGACCGCCATTATCCGGATCGCCTTGAATGGCGGGGACCTGGGGTTGGCGGCCCAGTCCGCGGTCCCCGGAACCTTGATCAATCAATTCGCCTTGGACGAATTCGAGGGCCACCTGCGACTCGCCGTCAACCAGATTGCCGATCCGGGCACGGGAGAATCGATCTGGTCGTGGCCGAATCGCGCCACCCTCCTCGTGCTCGACGTGGACCTGGCGCCGGTCGGGTCCATCCCCGAATTGGTGGTGGATGAGTCCATCCAGTCCGTGCGTTTCGACGGCTCCGTGGGCTATGTGGTGACATTCCGACAGGTTGACCCGCTGTTCGCCATCGATCTGGCGAATCCGACCCGGCCGCAAGTCATGAGCGCGCTAAAGATCCCAGGGTTCTCGACTTACCTTCATCCTTGGGCCAACGGCCGACTGCTCGGCTTCGGCCGCAACACCGACGATGACGGCGGCGAGAACGGTCTCAAACTCACCATGTTCGACACGGCCGACCCTTACAACGTCACTGAGCTAACCACCGAGGCGTTTACGGGCGACGAATCGATCGCGTTGAGCGATCACCGTGCCGTATGGGTCGATGCCGAACGGAACCTGATCGGTTTGCCCGTCGTGTCCTGGGGCCCCACTGGGACGGTGGAGCAGTACCTCGTGTACGGCTGGTCTGAGGCAACCGGGTTCAAGCGTGAGGCCACCCTGTCGCTCGATGAGCTATCCGCATATGCGGGGAACGCCGATGTTCGAGGCGTGCAAGTGGGCGATTCCCTATACGTCTGCTCAGCCGCCGCCGCCGAAGTGTTCTCGCTAGCGTCATTCGAGAAAGTCGGCAGCGCCGCCATCAACGAGTTCGACGAGGAGAGCTACTGGGGCACGTACAACGACATCTACTGGTGAGCGAGCACACGCAAAGCGGTTCCCGAGTCGGCTAGTATGCTCGGGTCCCGCGGGCGATTGGCGCAGGGGGAGCGCGCTTCCTTCACACGGAAGAGGTCACTGGTTCGATCCCAGTATCGCCCACTGAGTCTAGGACGGTGGTGAAATACCACCGTCCTAGATGCTGGCTGCCGCGTTTCAGCAGGTCAGAGCTACGCTCTTCCGCGCTGACGCGGTCGGACGCCGGTTATTCACCGGCGTCCTAGCCAGGTCAGCCGCCATCTCACCGCCGCACGGAGGGCTCCATGCGATTCGTTGCCACGGCCGACTGGCAGCTTGGCATGACTGCGCATTTCTTGGACGATGACGCCCGGCCCCGCTTCCAGGCCGCTCGCCTTGACGCTGTGCGCCGCATTGGGCGGTTGGCTCGCGAACGGGACGCCGCGTTCGTGGTGGTCTGTGGGGATGTGTTCGAGTCCAACCAGTTGGACCGAGCGATTGTGGGGCGAACCTTCGAGGCGTTGCGCACGTTTGATGTGCCCGTGGTGCTCCTTCCCGGCAACCACGATCCTCTCGACGCGGCTTCGATCTACTCTTCTCGCGCCTTCCTCGACCGGGTCCCAGAGCACGTCCACGTGCTCCGGGACGCGGCACCCTTCCAGGTGGCGCCCGGTGTGGAGGTGGTCGGGGCGCCGTGGTTCTCGAAGCGGCCGGTTCAGGATTTGGTGGGGGCCGCCATCGTCCAGGTGGAGCCAGCGCCGCCGGGGGTGGTGCGCGTGCTCGCGGGGCATGGCGCGGTGTCCACGCTGAGCCCCGACCGCGACGACCCATCCGCAGTGGACGTGGCGAACCTCCAGGCCGCGCTCAGTGACGGCCGCGCCCATGTCGCGGTGCTCGGCGATCGGCATTCCACCCTTGAGGTGGCCCCGCGCATCTGGTATCCGAGCACGCCGGAGGTGACGGACCGGCGGGAGACCGATCCGGGCAACGTCTTGGTGATCGATGTGGACGCGGCATCGGGCGAGGTCAGCGTCGAGAAGGTCCATGTGGGGACCTGGCGCTTCGAGGTGGTGACCGAGCGCCTGGATTCGGCGGCCGATGTCGAGGCGTTGGAGCAGCGCCTCGACGCCCTGCCCCACAAGGACTGCACGGCCATCTGGCTGGCTCTATCCGGCACCCTGAGCACCGCCGCCTACGCCCGCCTCGAAGCCGTGCTTGAGGAAGCCGAGCCACTGTTCGCGTGGCTGGACCGATGGCAGCGTCACAACGACCTCGCGGTGCTGCCCGATGACCACGACTTCGCGGACCTGCCCCTGAGCGGGTTCGCGCGCGCCGCCCTTGATGAGTTGACGCAGCTGGCCAGCGCGGACGATGACGGCGCACCGGTTGCCCGCGATGCCCTCGCCTTGCTCTATCGCTACGCGAGGAGCGGGCGATGAGGCTCAAACAGGTGCGTTTGCGGGACTTCCGAGGGGTTTCGGACTCGACCGTGGACTTTGCCGACGGTGTCACCGTCATCGAAGGACCCAACGAGGTGGGCAAGTCCTCGGTGGCCGAGGCCCTGTTCCTGGTGATCGACTACAAGGACACCTCCACAGCGGCCGAGGTTCGCCGAACGAAGCCCGTGGATCGCGATGCCGGCCCGGACGTGGAGGTTGAGCTCCTCACCGGCCCCTACCATTTGCGGTACCGCAAACGCTGGTTGAAGGAGCGGCTGACGGTCTTGACGGTCGATGAGCCCGTCAATGAGCAGTACACAGGGCTTCAGGCCCATGAGCGGTTCTTGGAGATCCTGAACCAGACGGTTGATGTGAACTTGCTCAGAGCGTTGACGGCTTTGCAGGGCGCTTCCCTGGCGCAACCCTCGCTGGCGCACCTCAGCGCGTTGCAACGCGCCCTCGGCGATCCCGACGATGCCGGACACGACGCCATCATGGACCGCATCGAGGCCGAGTACGTGCGCTATTACACGGCCAAAGGCGGCAAGCCGACCGGGGAATACGCCAGGTGTCAGGAGCGAATCGCGGAGCTTGATCGGCAGGCCGAGGAACTGCGCCGGAGCGGCGAGGAAGTGGACGCCTGGGTTGAGGAACACGCCCGGATGTCCCGGCGCCACGACGATCTGTCCGTGGCTCTCGGCAATGCCCGGGAGGAGTTAGCGGCCTGCGAAGAAGAGGAGCGGCACGTAGACGTCCTGCGCCGCGCTTCGGATCGAGCCGAGGGGGCGTTGGGCGAGGCAGGGCGGGTGCGGGAGGATGCTTCGCTGGCCGTGGATGCCCGCGGCCGCCTCGTGGGCGAGGTCGCGGTCCGGGTCGCCCGCATCGAGGCCCTCATCACCGAAGTGGCCGCCGTGGCGGCGGCCCCTCGGAACGCCCACCGGGTGCGCGGGGATGCCGAGACCGCCTGGCGCGCCGCTCAAGGGGTGGCCTCGGACGCCCGCGAGGCGGCGCGCGCCGCCGAGGCGGCCCTGCAGCGGCACCGCGATTCGGTCGAGGTGGCCGAGTTGGCCGACCGTTTGACCCGGGCGCGGGCGGCCGACCTGCGCCGAGCCGAGGCCGAGGCGGCCATCGCGGCTGCCGCCATCGACGATGCGGCCGTGGAAGACCTGGCCCGCCTCGACCACAAACTCCAGGTGGCGGGCAGCGCCCGCGAGGCGGCGGCCGCCCGGATTGTGGTCCGGCCGCTGGGAGATGCTCAGGTCACGCTGGATGGGAGCCCGCTCCCGGCGCGCGAGACCCACGAATCCGCCGTGTTGGGTCCGCTGCGGATCGCGGTGGACGGTGTGCTGGAGATGGAGGTCCATCCCGGACCTCCGCCCGCCGATCTCGCCCGCCGCGAGAAGAGCGCCCGCGAAGCGCTGGACAAGGCGCTCGCGGCCAGCGGCGTGGCGTCGCTCGACGAGGCGCGGTCCACCGCTGCTCGCCGTCGCAGTGCCGAGGCCGCCCTCCGGGATGCCACCACGGCGCTCACACATGTGCTCGGAGGGGACGCCATCGTCCAGCTGGAAAAGCGGCTCGCAGTCATCGAGGCGCGGCTGGATCGCGAGGGGGGTGCGGGGCGCGGGGACGCAGGGCAGGGGGACGCAGGGTCGAGCAGCGAGAGCGGGCGGGTTGTCGAGTCGCGCGAGCAGACAGAGCGGGATGGCGGCGCGGGCGCCGACACGCAGAGCGGCCAGACCAAGCAGTCCCAGACGCCGGATAGCGCACCCCCGGGCGCTGAAGCCCCGGAGGCCGAGCCAGCGAACATCGAGCGCTCGGGGGCCGACGCCCCAAGCGCCAAGCCCCGCGACCGCGAGTCCGCCCTGCGCGCCGCGGCCGATCGGGCGCGCGCCGCCGAGGGCCGCGCCGAGGAAGACCTCGCGCCGTCCGAGGCGTTGCGCCAGCGCAGCGAAGCATCCGCGACGCGTGCGCGCGAGGCCTGGGCGGTCGCGGACGCCGATCTCAAACACACCCGCGAGGAGCTCAAGCGGATCGCCGCCGATCTGACCCAAGCCCGCCGGGCCGCCGATGACCAAGCCCTCCACACCGCCCTGGCCGAGGCCGAGGCGGCCCTGTCCACCGCTGAGTCCCTGGCTGCCGCAGCGAGGACCGAACTGGACGCCCTCGACGCGGAAACCCTGACAATGCGCTTGAAAAACGCCCGCGAGCTGGTTGACTCGACCCGGGCTCAACGCGATGACGCGGCGGCCCGGATCGGCGAGCTTGGGGCGCTGCTCGACCACGCGACCACCCAGCACATCCAGGATCGCAAGGATACGGTGGATGCCGATCTGGCCGCGGCCCGCACCACGCACATGCGCCTGGACCGTGCGGCAGGGGCGGCGCGGTTGTTGCGCGCCACCATGCTCGCCCACCGCGCCCAAGCCCAGCAGCGGTACGTGGCGCCGTTCACGGAGCAGATCGATCGCCTCGGCCGGGCGGTGTTCGGCAAGGACTTCCGCGCCCAGGTCTCCTCGGATTTGGTCATCCAAACGCGAACGCTCGGCGGGCGGACGGTGCCGTTCGAGTCCCTCTCGGCTGGAGCGCAGGAGCAGTTGGCGCTGATCGGCCGTTTGGCGTGTGCCGCGCTCGTGGATCCGGCCGATGGCGCCCCGGTCATCCTCGACGATGCCCTCGGTTTCGCCGATCCCGAACGCCTCAAAGCCTTGGGGGTGATCCTCAACGATGTGGGTCACAGCGCCCAGGTGGTCCTGTTGACGTGCCAGCCTCAGCGCTTCGCGGCGCTGGGCGGCGCCCGTGTGGTTCACCTTCAGGGCCGCTGACGCCGAACTCCTGCCCATGCCCACCGCTCCCCCATCCCGCCTGGTCCTACCGCTGATCTTTGCCGGTGGCGGGCTGGGCAGCGCGGCGCGGTGGGGCCTGGAGGCCGCGTTTGCTTCTCCGCCGGGCACTTTCCCCTGGTGCACGATGGCGATCAACGCCTCGGGCTCCCTCCTCTTGGGCGCGTTGTTGGCCGGCTTGGGCGCCCCGGCCCGTGTGACGCCCGCGCGCCGGTTGACGCGCGCCTGTCTCGGGACGGGGGTCTTGGGCGGGTTCACCACATATTCCGCATTCGCGCTAGAGGCCGTCGAGTTGATCGCGGCCGGCCGGGCATGGCTCGCCGCGGCCTATGTCGCGGCCAGCGTGGGGGTCGGCGTGGCCGCGGCCCTCGCGGGCGGCGCAGCGGTCCGGGCCACCCAACGCAGGCGACCGTGATCGCGGGGCTGTGGGTCGCCATCGGCGGCGGACTGGGTGCGGTGGCCCGGTTTGGGGTGGACACGGCCGCGAACCGGCGCTTCCACCCGGCGTTGCCCGTGGGTACGCCGATAGTGAACGTGGCCGGGTCGGTGCTTCTCGGTCTTCTGGCGGGTTGGACCGCGGGCCACGGGCTGCCGAGCGTGCTGGCCGAGGGCCTCGGCCCGGGGTTCCTCGGCGGTTTCACCACGTTCTCGACCGCATCCGTCGAAGCCGCGCTCCAGGCCCGCGAAGGCCACCGCGTGAGGGCGGCCGCCTACGCGGTCGGCCTGGCTGTGGCCTGTGTCCTGGCGGCAGGACTCGGCTGGTGCTTGGGCTCGGCGCTGCCGGGCCAGCGATAAGGCGGCCCGCTCGGCCGGGGTGTGTACCATCGCGCTTGACCCCAACCCAACCCGCGAGAGGCCCACGATGGTCCCCTTCCAGATCGGCTGGCTCCTTTTCCTCCTCACAATGGCGCTTCTCACCTGGATCGCGCACATGGCCCTGCGGCGCCGCACGCGCAAGGTGCAGCGCACAACGCTCCTGCTCCTGGCGATCGTCAACATCTGCTGCTCCACGGCGTTCACGTTCGACTACATCCGCAATCCGGACGTCTTGTTCCCGTTTACCCAGAACCTGCCGTTCCAGTTCTGCACGCTGGCCACGTTCCTGATGGTCCCCGCGATTTGGTTCAACTGGCGGCCCCTGCGCCTCGTCGTCTACTTCCCCGGGGTTCTGGGTGGGTTCCTCGCGCTGGTCTCCCCCGCAGAGATGTATCAGGGGCGCCAGTTCCTGTCACTGTCCACGCTGTTCTTCACGGTCCACGCGCTGAACGTGATCCTCCCGGTGTTGATGGGTTCCCTGGGAATCTTCAGGCCAACGGCCCGGGATGCGGCCTGGGCGTTGGTGTGGTTTGTTGCCCTAGCCATGACCGTCCTGTGCATGACCCTCGCGTTGCGCGCGTGGTTCGATTCCGGGTCCAACTATTTCTATTTCTTCGACCCCGAAGGCGCGGGCATCCTCGTCGCCTTGTGGAACCTGATCCACATCCCCATCGTGTACGAGATCCCGCTGCTGCCCTTCGCGCTGGCGGCGTTCTTCGGTCAGTACGGGCTGTACAAGCTGGGGTCCGCCATCGCCCGCCGCGTCAGACCGGCACCCCAACTGGCCTAGGCCGGCCCCAAGAGTTCAGTGGACTGGGTGGTCGGTGTGGCGGATTCTTGGCATCGCCTTTGTGTTGGTGCTAGAACCCCTGGCGTCACTCGCACCTGGGCGCGTTGCGGCTGTCCACAGTCCGTGGTCATCGGGCCTGCGGGGTTTGGACCGATGCGGCACAGTGGTTCGGTGCGGATCGACAAGCGGCCCAATAGGAGGCATGACCCTGAGATTGATTCTTGGGTCCCCAAGGCTGCGGGGCGGCACGGGGGACTGTTTCTCCTCGCGCATGCCAGGCAAGCGGGGCTGAGTCAGGCGCAAGTCCAGTATCGGCTGCGGTCCGGTGCTTGGGTGCCGGTTGCCGGTGCGGCCTACGCGCCCGCTGGCTTGCTGATCGGGCCGTTCGAGTTGGCGCACGCCGCGATGCTGACCTGGCCCGACGGCATGATCTGGGGTCCCAGTGCGCTGCGTTTGTGGGACCCGCTTCTGCCGCTACCCGAAGAGCCCGATGTCCACGTTGCGGTTCCACATCGACGGTCCCGCCGCCCGAGACTCATACCCCATTGTGTGCGCCTCAGCCCAGCGGCGCGGTCCGATCATAGACAGATCTCCATTCAAGAACCCACATACGCGCTGGTAACGGCCTTGGGTGTTCTCGGATTCAGTGAAGCAGAGCACGTAGTGGCGTGGATGGTGGCCCGCAACATGGTCGATCTGAAGACCTTCGAGGAAGCGCTCTTGTGGTCTCGGGGGGCACCGGGGGCGGCACAAGTCCAGTTGTTGGCTTCGAGGATCCGGGCGCACGCAGCAAGCGGGCTGGAGTTGGACTTCTCGGATCTGCTGCATCTGCACGGCATTGAGGGATGGGAAGGTAACGTCCCCGTGCGTACAGCGTCCGGGCGTCGGGTGTCGGCTGACGCCTACTTTCGGGCAGAGCGTCTGGCGATTTTCATCGACGGGCGCAGGTATCACTCGGACCGCCAGACCTTCGAGCACGATCGGTCTGTCCAAAACGGGCTGGTTCTGGCCGGAGAGCTTGTTCTTCGTTTCACCTACGCACGGATCCATGAGGATCCACAGGGTGTGATTGCCGAGATTCTGGCGGCCCTTGAAACGAGGGCGAGGCAGAGCGTCATTTACTGCCCGTGACCGCAGCGTTTACGGCCGTCAACGCTCACGGCTCCCGGCACAAAAGACTCTCTGCCTCGCCCTCGTTTCGCGCCGCTAGGTCACCCCGCGACCAGTACACGCAGCACGTAGGGCAAGATGCCGCCGTGGCGGAAGTACCCGGCCTCACCAGGGGTGTCGATCCGCACGCGGGCCGCGAACCGAACCGCCTCACCGCTCGCGCGCCGCGCGGTCACGGTGACCTCCAGCGGAACAGGCCCGGTATTCATCGCTGCGATGCCC
>JAIRXV010000390.1 GCA_031268115.1 Bifidobacteriaceae bacterium | reverse complement strand
AGTGGCACCATCACGAAGAGGTGGTTCTCCTACAAGGTCACGGTGACGTGGAACGTCGCCCCTGATGACGCATTCGGCCCACCGAATCTGACTCCCATAGGCGGGGAATGCGGCCCGGCAGCAACAACCCTGCCCTGCCTGATGACTTATGACTATAACGGTGAAGTGGCAGATGTCACCGTGAAAGGATTGGTCAATGGCCGCACGATTAACGGAGTATTCAGGGGAATGTCGGTGGAATTCTTCCATTGGGAAAACGACCGGTGGGATCGGGAACCGTGCGAAAGCTCTGGTCCCTACCCCGGGTTGCGTACCAAATCCAACGGCATCGACTTCGCGGAGGAGAACATTCTGGGGGCCAAGGTGTGGCCGTGCCGATTCCAGGAGGGCGACACCTACACGATGACCATCCATGACCGCACCGAGGCCGAGGCTTCCTATCACCAATGGCTGGGCGGCCTCAGCATGGACATCTTCGATACAAACAATATGACGCCGCTCACCCCGGGGTTGGCGACTTTCACCGCGGGCCCCAACAACACGCTATCCCCCAACACCTTTGCCTTGAGGTATCGGCCTACCTTGATGGGCCGCCTCGTGCCCGCACCGGCCAACTACGAGAATGTCGAAATCTCCGCGCGGGGACTGTGGACGCCAGCCAACGATGCCAACTATCCGAACCTTCCGATCGACTACGAGGGCACACCATCGGTGAAACCGGATTCTTCGGGCAATTTCGCTATTCCCTCTCATCTGCGGCCAGGTTACCAGTACACCCTCTGGGCAGCCACAAGGAATGGCGAGGACATCTCCGACGCCTCCATCGTAATCCTCGGCAATTTCACTGTCCCCCTAACCGACTACGAGACGTATGGGGAGTGGATGGATGCGATCCGGGCGCATCCCCGCCTGCAAACATTTGTCGCCCCGGACGGAGACGGCCTGATAGACGATCTCGAATTCGCCGTTCCCGCCGGATTCGGCGGAGGCGGCTCGGGGACAAACGATCCTGCCCCGCCTAACTACGAGCCCATCATCGTGGGGGCCGATGGCGAGTACGCGACTGTCGGTGCCACAGTTTCTGTGTCCCCGCCACCGGCCACGGACGGTTGGGTGGCGTCCTACCGATGGGAGCGCGATGGTCAAGCGATCGCGTCTGCCACTGCCAACGCCTATACCCTCACCGCGTCCGATGCCGGACACCAGGTGACATGCCGAGTGACGCTGCGTCGGCCAGGGGCCGGTGATGTTGAGCGGACGAGTCCCGCCATCAACGTGCGAAGCCCTGTCCAATCTACGGGTGCCCCGCCTGCGCTAGACGAGTCTCGGCAACCACCCGCGGGCGAGGCCGCGCAACCACCCGCGGGCGAGGCCGCGCCACCACCCACGGGCGAGCCCGCGCCACCACCCAGTTCTGGTGCGGTCGACCCCGCGGGGGTGACGGGTATCCGTACGGCTTTTCTCAAACTGATTGTGGCGGTGAAACAGCCTGTCACGATTCCAGTGGCCGTCGATGGGGCCGCAGGCGCCAAACTCACCTGGAAATCCTCCAATACCAAAGTCGCAAGAGTATCCCGAACGGGCAAGGTCACTCCACTCAAGACCGGGAAGGTCACCATCACTGCCACTGCCTCAAATCGGAAGAAGCTCGCGATCAAGATCTCGGTGGTAGCCAAGGCGGTCAAAGTCGAATCCGTGAAAGTCAAGAGCTTTCCTAAGACCATGAAA
This sequence comes from Bifidobacteriaceae bacterium, assembly GCA_031268115.1. Classification (GTDB taxonomy): domain Bacteria; phylum Actinomycetota; class Actinomycetes; order Actinomycetales; family WQXJ01; genus JAIRRT01. Next base: position 5,337 of record JAIRXV010000390.1, on the reverse strand, counting down.
AGGGGCAAGTCCATGGTGATCAAACCGGTGGTGAAACCCGCACGCACCACCGGCGTGGCTCTAGCATTCACGTCATCGAACCCAAGGTCGCCCGCATCGACAAGGCCGGGAAGATTACCGCCTCCGCCAATGGTAAGACCACTATCACGATCCGGGCAGGAAAGGTTAAGACCACCCGCGTCCTCATCGTCCGATAGCCGTCAAGGGCGGTTGCATCCCGTGTGCTGGCCAGTTGGTCAGTGTGGAGTTGTCGGCTGCGCTGGCCGCGCTGATCGACGAGGTCGCAGACGCACAATACTCCGACCGGCAGACGGTCATTGAGAGTTGTGGTGCTGGAAAAGGCTCTGGCACTGGACGTTGAACAGGCGGGTTAAGGCGTTGAACAGCCGGGCCTGACGGTGCTCCCAAGGAGGAAGTCTCGCGTGGTGCCGCGTGGGTAGTTCCGGGCCGAACTCCTCTGCGAAGGCGAGGGTTTCCAGGCTTTCGCGTAGGTGCCAGGAGATGACGGCGGCGAGCAGTCAGATCAAGAGGTGGGCCTCGACACGTTCTGCGGCCCGGCGCACAGCGACAGTGTCCTTGCGGCAGACCGTCTTGTCGGTCTGGACCCTGACATCGAGGAACTCGGCAACTGTGCCTTTGCCTTACGCAAACGGAGCCGCCGCGGGGAATCGAACCCCTGACCCATTCGTTGGCGGAAGGCGCCTTTCGGTGGCCATCCGGCCACTCGCGTTGTTGCGAGTTGACCTTCGTGGACATACCGCCGATGCCGTTCGCTGGTTTGCGTTGTGTGCCTAAGTCTGGCGCTGAAACCGGTCAGCTTTTGGGGCTCTTCGCCGCCGCGAACAACCGGCGCCGCGCGCTGGCTCCGCAGTGGTCGCGTGGATGTCTACCCCGACGCGCCGCTGGCTCGGGGCCGGACCCAGCAATCCTCAACCAACCCAAGGTTCAAATGCAAGACTAGTAGTGCGGACCTAAGTCAGGAGATGCGGCGTCTGATGGTGGTCCGGCGGATCGTTCACTGGTCGAACATCCACGGACCGCAGTCAGCGGCCGGTGAAGGTAACGGTGGCGGTGGCCACCCGTTTCGCGGTGGCAGCGGGCCCACTGTAGGAGGCTTTAATGCGCGTGGCCGTCCCGAGCGTGACCTTTCTCAGGGGAACAGTCACGACACCTTTGTGGGTGGATCGGAGTTTGACGACCGTGCGGGTGCCGTTCACGCGGACAGCGATCGTGCCGGTGGGGTTTTTCAGGCCTTTCTTGGCGGTGATTTTGACCTTGACGGCGGGTTTGCCATTTTTCCACACACCGGTGAGCTTGACGGTGGCACCGACTTTCGCGACGCTGCGGGCTTTGGTCCAGACCACTACCTGGGTGGGCCCTTGAGTGAAGGTGATCCTTGCACGGATCTTCTTCCCGGCATCGGCCACAGTCGGTTTGTAGTAGGAGCCGGTGGCGCGTCTTATGGCTTTCCACGCGGTGGCGGCTTTCTTGTTCTTGACGGTCTTGACGGTGCGATACCACTGGTAGTGCCAGGCCCAACCGGCCGGGGCCTGGATATCGTTGGTGAGCCGGTCTCCGACTTGGATGGCCCCGGAAGCAGGCCCACTGGTGGTGACAGTGGCGTCTTGTCCAGCCAGGTTGGCATGCACCACGGTGGTAACGGCGGCGTTGCCGGTATCCTCGCCCGGGTCCGAGACGGTGGCGGTGAAGCGGATCTGGAATTCGGGGCCGGTGCCGGCAGCGTTAGTGCCCTGGCAGGTGGCCGTGAAAACGCCGGGTGTCAAAGCTGCGAAAGAGAACTTGTTCCCGGTCCAGGCGACAGGGGATAGACCAATGTCCTGGATGCAGGCGTAGGACACGGGCAGTGGCCACGCCTGGGGCTGAACTTCGCCCGATACGGCCTTTTGGGCGATGCCCGACACGTCCAGCGGACCGGGCACGACAGGGACCCCAAGCACGTCCGCCCGTGTGGAGACGGATTTACCACCCCATGTGGCGGTTAGTGTTCGGGTTCCGGGTCGGTCCCCGAATACTGCCAGGGTCCCAGAGACCGTATCGGTCTGGTCTGACGATTTCAGTGTGGCGCCCGCGGCACTGACAGCGAAAACCTGGTTGCCATACTGGTCGAGCCCGCTAACCGACGCGGGCGTCCCTTTGCTATATGGCCCGGACGGATCCAAGACAACCTGGGTGAGGTCGCCAGGATTCACCACGATCGATGCGCTTGTGGTAAGCCCACCAGGATTGTCGTGTCCGCCAGTGACCCTGCCTGTGACCACATAGGTCCCGGCGCGTCTTGGCGTGAAAGACCACCTCAAAGACTTAGAGTCTGAGGTGGCCGAGAAAGTGTTTTCGGCATGGGCTGGAGAGATCGATGCGGATGCTGCCGCGTTTGGGACTCCCAATGGGTTGTTGGGTTTGATCCCCGGGTCGAACTTGAACCCGCCGGTGCGGACCGCGCCGGCTATAGCGTGCCCACCGCCAGTCATTTTCGTGGTGATACTCGGGCTAGACGGCTTAGGATCGACCATCGAACTAAAGAACGGCATCCAACTCTTGGCTCGCGGCACGGTCGACAGTTCGGACTCCGGAACCAAGTGGATGGAGACCCGCGGGTTGATGGTGAACCAGTGCGAGGTGTACGGTGCGTCGGGGACGGTCAGGGTGTAGGTGCTGTCGCAAGACGCTGTTTCGTAATCGTCCGTTGCAGCAGTGGAAGGCAAGCAGGATGAGGACAGCCGGAGAGGCACGTCAGGTGCTTGATGGACCTTGTAGCCGACCACCGGCTGAACAGACAGCCTGTAGTAGCCTGAAGGGGATCTAGCTCTGGTCACCTTGTAGCGGAGTGTGAGGGTCAGCTCGTCGCCCGCGTAGGAGTAGATGTTAGTCGAACCCGACTTTTGGTAGCGCAAGCCACTGCCAGACAACTCGAACGTCCCTGTGAACGATCCAACCTTGACATTGGAACCCCCGGAAGAGCGGAACACCTCGACGGTGGGAGTCAACGCGCCCCGCATCGACTCGTAGGCCTTACCCGAGCTGTCCAACACGCCGTGACACGAATAGGGGACAGCCACGGACGACTCGTCGTTGTCATCGGTCCACAGCTGGACACAGTTGACGGGCGCAGCGGTAGCCGCGGTGGCCGGGGTAGCCGGGACAGGCGAAACGAGAAGTCCCAAGGCAAGGGTTGGGGCCAGCGCGAAGGCAGGGATGCGCCGTGGGCAGCGGGATCGGGGCGCTTGCCTGATGGCGGGGATCATCGGGTGGATCCTTTCAGTGAGTACGAGCGGAGCAAATGCTATTCGGTTCTTGGTGATTGCCTCGACCCGGTCAGGGTCCCTGGAGGCGGTGAAACGGCCCGGTCATCGGCGAAGCGGCTCTGCCCGACAGTCTCCCGGGTCGGGACCGGCTCAATAGACGCTGGACCGGCGTCCCAGTGTGACAGTGACAATGATTAGAGTGTCATCGCGAAGCGGGATTCTCCCGGTACCGGCGCAGGCCATCTCGGGCGATCTCCAGCTCCTCCGGGGAGTGGCCAGGCTCCAGGGTCTCCAACACCGCGTCCACGATCTCCCAACGCTCCTCGACAGACATGCCCCTGACCTGCTCCAAGAACGCAGCGCTGACCATGTAGGCAAGTCTACGCGCTGACCGTGCAGGTCGTGCGCGTATGCGCGGTTCCAGCCCCGCGGCAACTCCCGGTGCATGGCCCAGGCCCGAGTTCTAACTGGTTGCTGAGTTTATGAGCCGCGAGGCCGCCAGCGCCCGAATCCGCCCTCGGTGTTGATGATCTGGCCGGTGATCCACTCTGCCTCATCCGTGACGAGCCAGGAGATGAGCCGCGCTGGGTCATCGGGGGCACCATACCGACCGAGGGGGAACATCGGCGCGACCGTTCGCCAAGTCTCCTTAGTGACGTAGCCGGTATCGACGGGTCCGGGGTTCACGGTGTTGACGCGGATTCCTTCGTCTGCGAGCTGATCAGCGAGCGTTACCGTGATCCCGGCAAGCGCGGCTTTCGCCGCTGCATAAGCCACTTCCCCGGGCATCGGGCCAAGGCCCTGCCCTGATGTGAGAAACACGATTGACGCGGGCGCGCCTGGCACATGGTGCTGCGCGAACGCCTGCGCCAGCAGGACAGAGGCGCGAGCATTGACCGCCCAATGCCTATCCAGCTCGGCTGCGCTGAGGTCACCGAGTGCGCCGTCCGATCCGGAGAGGGCCTGGTTGCAGATCAGTGCATCCACGGCGCCGAACTCTTCTACGGCGGACGCGATCAGGTTGTCGGGTGCCTCCGCTTCGGAGAGGTCACTGTGCAGGTCGGCTATGCGCGCGTCGCCCACCAGGTGCGCACGGACTCCGTCCAGTACGGCGTTGAGGTCGTCCGCACCCCATGGTTGCTCCTGATCGTGTGGAGAGTAGTGGTGACAGAACACGCTCGCGCCGTACGCAGCGAGCCTGCACGCGGTCGCGTAGCCGATCCCGGCCCGACGACTCACGCCAGTCACCAGAATCGTCCGCCCGAGTAGCGGCAGGGGATCACGCGCTAACCTGTCGCGACGCTCGGCATCCATAGCTTCCATTCTCTCAGACCTCTTAGAAGCCGAGGCCGGGCCTGTCTCGCCTTTGGGCGGTTGATCTGAGGTTGCGCTCGATTGGGTCGCGGAGCTGTCGTGCCCGCTGTGCCGCCTGCTGTCGCGCCTGTTCCGGTTCAGCGCCCTTGGCCTCAATTCGTCGTGCGGCGTCGCCTGCGGGGGGGGGGTTGCGAAGTTCATCGGCTTCGGCGCGAGCGAGCGTAGCTCGCGCGCGGGCATCCTGGGCGTTGCGGCGCGGGTTGACCGTGCGCATCCCGAACTGGTCGCGTCGGGCCTCGTCGGCTCCGAGCTCGCCGACCAGCAATGACAGGCGTTCCTACTCCCGCCGCCGCTGTGTCGCCTTGTGTCCGGCGTGCGCTGTTTCAACGGCGCGGTTGGCACCGCGCACGCCGGGGGTCGCTCTCGGCTCGTTGTGCCGCTACCTGCGCCGCCGATGCGGATAGCGATCCGGGCGCGCAGGGCGACTCATCCCATACGGCGGTGGTGAGGGTCACGGCCACCGCGCCGCCCGCCAACAACTACGGAGCCGCAAACGCGATCGAGGTCAGCGCGTGGACGCCTGACGCCAAGGAATCGATCGAAGACACCACAGAATCCAGCGGCACCATCGTCGTCGATTCTGCGACCCTGACGCCCGCTAAGTCTTTGGCTTACAAGGTCTTGCCTGGCACCTACTTCCTGCGGGGCTACAAGTGGACCTCCGGCAAGAACGGCTATGGCCGTGTGACTGTGACCGCGG
>JAIRXV010000369.1 GCA_031268115.1 Bifidobacteriaceae bacterium | reverse complement strand
CAACCCCTATGCCGCCTACACCACAGGCTTAAGACTCTGGCCGGATGGACCTGGGAACGAGACCTGACCACCGGAATCACAACCATCGTCAGCGCCCTCGGACAAACCCACCGCATGCCCCGTCGCAACCTGGATGAGACGTTGACTCATATCGAATCGTCAGCGCCCTCGGACAAACCCACCGCATGCCACCACCCCTACCATCCACCCCACCCTGGGCCCACTCTCCAAACACTGCATGAACCTCAAAACCACCAAAACACCGCCTGCGATATCCGCCCAACCCCAGCCGCGCACATCACCCAATCGGCTCCGGCGCTACCCACCGAGGATCCGACGGAGTAGGCGTATGAGTCGTAATCACCGTGCCATTCGCCCGGCGAGCACCCGTGTAGTCCTCGACCGTGAACACCGCGCACTCGTGATCGAGATCAACCCCCACCCGCGTGCCCCCTAGCGTCACGTTGATAGAGGTCACCAACTGGGCAACGGCGCGGGCGGCGGTCTAGAGGAAGTCGAGTACGTTGGCGATCCAGCGGTCTCGTCGCCATTCGAGTCGCATGGCAACGGCGCGGGGCCGGTGACCGTCGTCTATTACCACGGCGGCTTCGACCACGCCCTGGGCCGGTTCGGAGATTCGGATTCGGCGCACGTGGAGGTGGGTGCGCTTTGGTGTGTGCGAGCGGTTGAGGCGCGAAGACCGTTGGGCGTTAGCCCGGATGGCCTCGAAAACGTCCTGGCTGACCCATCGGTGTAGCTGGGAGACCGGGCGTAAACCGCGCGAGGCCTGAGCCGCGGAGATCGCGAGTTTGGCGGCCCACCGAATCGGATCGGGGGCATCTGGCGGGCGAACCTGGTGAAAGACGCCCGCTGGGCGTGCATACCGCGCGACGGGTTGGCGTGGATGGCGTGGAACGTGTGCGACCGCGGCCTCGAATGCCGCATTTGTGTCCGATAAGGCTCTTTGGGGCATGGCAAACTCCGTTGGGGGTCTGATCGTTCGGTCTCGGTGTGGCCTGGCTCGCACGACGACTTCGTTGTGTGGGGGAGTACCAGGCCAGTATTGGCAAGTGGTTGCGGCCGGGTCAACGCGAATTGGCGCAGCTGTGGAAAAGCATCGGGTTATGCACCGCCTGTTGATAACTCTCGGCGCAGCCATGTGGGACCATTCCTGCTGGTCGATGCCGAGGTCTTAGCGCGAAACCGATCTTCGGGCGAATGTCAAGGGGAACTGTGTTCGCGTCCAGCGGAATCTCTGCCCCCTCGCGCGAACCCCGCGGTGAGTCACAGGAGCAACATTGGTCTCACTGGTCACAATGGCCCCAGGATCAACACTGGACTCAAAGCGAACTTGAATCACATCAGTAACACGCGCGGCCCTTGCTCCCGCCTGAATGCGCGCGCAATAGAGTCCCAGGCGCCTCAACCCCCGGCCGCGCGCCCACGCCTCGCGCCTCAACCCCCGGCCTTCGCACCCACGCCTCGCGCTTCGCGCCCGGCCGCGTGCCCACGCCTCGCGCTTCGCGCCCGGCCTTCGCACCCACGACCGCCTTTTGTCCTTGCCCGAGGCATGGTCCGAAACGCACCTCGCCCCGCGGCATGGCAAACTGGGCGAGTGCGCGTCTACGTCCCTGGCTCACCGACAGACCTGAGTTGTGACCGGCTCTCGGCAGAGGACGCTTTCGCAGTGACCGCTGACTTGCGCGTTGAGCTGCCCGCAGAGGATATTGAAGGTTTGGAGTTCGCCGCGTTCCTCGCGGCTGCCGATGCTTCTTTGTCCAATCTTGCCCACAAGCGCGCCCCGCTCCGCAGGGTGGTTGTGTCCGCCGATGTGCCCCGGGCTAGCGTCTGTCCTTTGGGCGGACCTGAGCGGCATCCCGCAGCGGTTGGACTAAGAGCACCCGTGGAATGGAACACGGTCGCCGCGATCCACGTCGATGAGGCTGAGGCCGCCGAAGAGGTGAGGGCCGCCATCGGCGGCGATTCTGCTGCACTGAGGCGCCTTGAAGACCGGGATCTTTTGTGGTACGCGCCTCAGGAGCGGCCATCCCTTGTTGCCGAATTGGAAAGGGGGAAAGCGGTGTCCTCTGGTTCACTGCTGGAGCCATTCCGCGTGGTGTTGTTCGATTTGGATGGGGTACTGACTCCTACGGCCGAAATCCACCGTCGCGCTTGGTCGGCACTCTTTTCTGAGTATCTTTCCGGCCGCGGCGCGGCGCCGTTCGAGGACAGTGACTATTTCGAATACATCGATGGCCGGCCGCGGAACGAAGGTGTGCGCGCCCTCCTGGCGTCCCGGGGTCTGACCCTTCCGGCTGGCGAACCCTCGGATCCGCCTGACGCTGAGACGGTAGCGGGTTTAGGAAACCGTAAGAACTCCTTGTTCACTTCGGCTATTGCCGCCGATGGCGTCGCCGCCTATCCGGGGACCGCCGACGTCCTGCAAAGGCTGGCTCAGGCCGACAAAAGCCTGGGTGTGGTGTCCAGCTCCGCTAACGCGCGAGCGGTTTTGGAGGCGGCCGGGTTGGTGGAGCTGTTCGATGTGGTGGTGGATGGGCAGGTGGCGCGGAACGAGGGTCTGGCAGGCAAACCCGCGCCCGACACATTCGCTTTCGCGGCGGTGCGACTGGGTGCCGCGGCGGGCGAAGCGGTCGTGATCGAGGACGCCGTGGCTGGCGTTGCGGCCGGGCGAGCCGGAGGATTTGGGCTGGTAGTTGGGGTAGATCGGGGCACTGGGGCGGCCCGCTTGATCAACGCGGGGGCGGATGTTGTGGTGGGCGATCTTTCGGAGCTGCTCGCCTACGGCTACAACGGGCGCGGCTGACGGGGCGAAGGCGAGGAAGGCGATCCGATGCTGATAGATACCTTGGACGAAGCGGATCTTGTTGTTCTAGGGGACAATCTCGATGTCCTGCCGGCGTTGCCGGGTGGTGCATTCCAGGTTATCTACATCGACCCACCGTTCAACACGGGCACGCGTCAGGAACGTCTCACCTTGCAGACCGTCCAGGACCCGCGCGGGGATCGCGTCGGTTTTGGGGGCCAACGCTACGCAAGCGTCCCATTGAGCCGAATGGGCTACAGCGACCGCGCAGACGATTACTTGGAGTTTATCGCTCCACGTCTTGTCCACGCCAATCGGCTCTTGAGCGACACTGGTACACTTTATTTCCATATCGACCAGCGCGAAGTGCATTACTGCAAGGTGTTGTTGGATGACGTTTTTGGTCGCTCGAACTTCCTGAATGAGATTATCTGGGCATACGATTACGGAGGTCGTGCGCGCGACCGCTGGCCAGCCAAGCATGATACGATTCTGGTGTATGTAAAGGACAGGGCTTCTCACTATTTCGACCAGGAGGCCGTCGAGCGCATACCCTATATGGCGCCCGGACTTGTGGGCCCGGAAAAGGCCGCACGCGGCAAACTTCCCACAGATGTCTGGTGGCACACAATCGTGCCAACAAGAGGCGGTGAGAAAACGGGCTATCCCAACCAGAAACCCGAGGGGATTGTGCGGCGAGCGCTTCAAGCCTCATCCCGGCCTGGCGATTTCGTGTTGGATTTTTTCGCAGGCAGCGGTACCACCGGGGCGGTGGCCGCCAATCTGGGTCGCCGCTTCGCTATGGTCGATTCCAACCCCGCCGCGATTGAAGTCATGACTCGGCGCCTGGGCGTGGAATCGGTGAAGTATTTGACCGTGGATAGCGCGGGCGCCGTCACACCCCTAAAGACACGGCAATGAACACGGCAATGAACGCGCTGACAAGTACTTGATCCGAGGCCTACACACCGCGCAATGGCGCGGGACCGGTCGACCGCCTCGCAGCGTTGGGAATGCCAAGCGCGCCATCACTCCAACACGCACAGCACTGTGCCGGCGGCGACCTTGGCTCCGACCTGCGCGTTCAGCCCTCGAACCGTCCCGGCTTTGGGTGCGCTGAGGGGCTGCTCCATCTTCATTGCTTCGAGGACCGCGAGCAGCTGGCCCGCCTCGACCACTTCGCCCTCACTCACTGCCACCCGCACGATGACGCCTTGCATCGGCGCCGTCACGGCCCCATCCGGGCTGGTCAGGCTGGTTCCTTGGACTCGTCGCGGCGTTCGACGCACTGAGGTTGGGGTGGCGGCTCGGATCAATCCGGCCGGAAGGACCACCTCGAACCTTTTCCCGCCTACCTCGACCACCACTCTTCCGGTAGCTTGCGCGCCGTCATCGGCGGACGATGACGTCCCTTTACCACCGGGGATCTCCTCCCCCGACGCGGTGGCCAGGTTCTCCGGCGCCAGACCGCCCAATTCGGCCTCAATGAAGCGGGTGTGAACCATGAAGCGGGAGTCGGTTGCGGCATCGGCGGCGAAAGCCGGGTGCTCCACGAGCGCCCGGTGTACTGGCAATACGGTGGCGACTCCGCGGACCTCCATCTCGCTCAGTGCGCGGCGGGCGCGGGCAAGCGCCTCGGTTCTGTCTCGTCCCCGCACAATCAGCTTGCCAAGCAGGGAATCGAAACTGCTAGGGATAGTGTCGCCTTGCTGGTAGCCGAAGTCGAGCCGCACGCCCGGCCCGCCGGGGAGACGAAGGTGTGTCAAGGTGCCGGGGCTGGGCATGAACCCCGCACCCGGATCCTCTCCGTTGATGCGGAACTCAATTGCGTGGCCAGTGGGTGCGGCGGCCACATAGCCCAAGGGTTCGCCGGCGGCGATCCGCATCTGCTCGCGCACAAGGTCGATCCCCGTGACCTCCTCTGTCACTGGGTGCTCAACCTGTAAACGTGTGTTGACTTCAAGAAACGACATCGACGCGCCAGGCGCGTTCGCACGCGGGGGCGTGGTTGGGTGTGGGCCGTCATCGTCCACACTGACCAGAAACTCGACAGTGGCCGCACCCACGTAGCCCACTTCTTGCAGAATCGCGCGCGACGTACGGGCCAACTCATCCTCGACACCCGGCGGGAGAAACGGCGCCGGGGCCTCTTCGATGAGCTTTTGGTGGCGGCGTTGGAGCGAGCAGTCCCTGGTGCTGAGGACGGCCACCGTCCCGTAGGCATCGGCCAAACACTGTGTCTCGACGTGGCGGGGAGCATCGAGGTAGCGCTCCACGAAACACTCGCCGCGCCCGAAGGCCGCGGTAGCCTCGCGGGTCGCCGAATCGAACGCTTCGTCAATCTCGGCCGAAGAGCGAACAACGCGCATACCCCGCCCACCACCACCGTGGACGGCTTTGATGACCAGCGGGAAACCGTGCTCGGCGGCGAAGGAGTGAACGGCATCGGCGGTGGTTATCGGCTGGCTTGTGCCCGGCAAAAGGGGAGCGCCAACCGCCTGCGCAATGGCGCGGGACCGGACCTTATCCCCGAGTGCCTCAATGGCGTCGGGCGGGGGGCCAATCCAAGTTAGGCCGGCAGCGATGGCTCGGCGCGCAAACTCGGCCGATTCGGCCAGGAAACCGTAACCGGGATGGACGGCATCGGCCTGGGCCAACGCCGCGACCCGCAACATCCGGTCGATATTCAGGTAAGTCGAAGCGGCTCCCGTTCCGCCCAGCGAATAGGCCTCGGCGGCTAGGCGCACGTGAAGCGCATCGCGGTCTTCCTGGGAATAGACCGCGAGCGAGGTCAAGCCGGCATCGGCACAAGCGCGGACCACGCGGACCGCGATTTCGCTGCGGTTGGCGATGAGGACACGGGTTATTGGCACGAGAGCCAAGGTAGGGCCGCGCGTGCCACGGACGGGTAGCGCGGCGGTGGGATCTGGAAAGTCTGCGCCGATGCAGAAGGATAACGGCAGGCGGTTTTGTAGGGATTGAACAAACGGGGCGTGCGTTGATCGAGAGACTCGCTGTGCCCACGCGAAGTTGAGGCACGGTCTGCATCGCAAGCAATTGCGCGATGCCGGCGCGGCCCGTCCGAGTTGAGACGATTGCAAACCCGAATTCGATCCGTTCGCCGGGTAGATTGGGGTGTTGGATAATTGGCGGCCTACGTGCGGTTTATGTGCGGTCGCATCGATAGAGGTCTTGGCCAAGTCGTCCTTTTGATTTGCGGTCGGGAAGCGGATCTGTTGGCCAAATCCTTGATCGCGAATCCGTGACAATGCGTCGAGCCGCGGTTGCAACGGTCGAAATCTCTGTCGAAATGACCGGGCGATGGACCGGGAGTTGAGGTGGGCGTCTGCGCTTAGGTGGCGGGTCGCGCAGAGGCTTGTCGCAGGGGCGCCGCGAAAGGACCGTCGCCCAGGCTGTCGATTGACGTGTCTCTGCTGGCCAGAGAGCCGTTTGCCCACCTGGGACAGATCGGATAGGGCGGGGGGCTCGTTGGAACGACAGGCGGGAAGTCGCTCGACCGCGATCTCGCGTTTCGGCCTTCGCCC
>JAIRXV010000334.1 GCA_031268115.1 Bifidobacteriaceae bacterium | reverse complement strand
CGCCCTGCCGCTGAGATTCCAGCAGACCAACTTGTCGCTGTGTCCACGCGGGTCAATTCCTCTGGTGTCCCGCTCGTGGCGTTGGCCGCGCACCTTCCAGGTGAAAACGGCCTCCCTCTTCCTGGGTCGGGCCGACATCTGCGTGGGAAGGACCACTATGACTGAATATCCACCTATCCGGGACGTGGCCGGTTCCCGCCCGCGGCGGGCGCGGCGCGGTTCCAGGCTCGCTGTGCTGTTGAGGGCGTTGGTGGCGCTGGCGATGGCGTTGGGCACGACCGCCGTCATCGCCCCGGCGGCCCAAGCGGCAGAATACGTGACCGGCGAATGGGGCGCCTACAAGGGCGCTTCGACGTTCTGGGGGAACCTGACGGTGGGTGGGGTGTACGGGTTGTGCATCGATCCTGGCACCCAACCGCCGAACTCGCTCGGCCCCGGCAACGCCACCAAGGTCTGCGGGAGCGTCAAGGACGGCCAGCCGGACAAGACCGCCCAGATCGCTTACCTGCTCGCCCGCCACCTGAGGGACACCGACACGAAGACATTGGTGTCTTTGTCGCAGTTCGGCAGGGGCGAGTACCACGACTCGATCCCGGTCACCTACCCGTCCCGCTATGCCGAGTTGGTGGCCGAGGCCAAACAGGCTGGGCCGAAGGACGCCTACGTCCAGGTTGACTTGGACGCGGGCAAGGTGTGGGTCGGGATCGTGTCCGGTGGCGAGGCGGCCAAACTCGTCAGCGGTGGCTTGAAACGCGCCGATGCGCACTTCGTGGCCGGATATTCGGCGAAGGTTGAGATCACCAGCCCGAACGCGACATTCACCGACGGCTCCACGTCGAAGACCGTCGAAACCAGGGGCGACGCCATTTCGCTGGACATCAGGGCCGCCCATGATCTGATCGCCAACGAGAAGGTCACGGTGGCGGTCGAAATCGCCGACGTGCCACAACCGTGTTTCATGATGCACGAGGAGAGCAACAGCCAACGGGTGCTGACCCCCCTGTTTGCCACGCTGACCGGCAAGCACACCGCGACAGCGGATCAAACTCCGTGGACGCCGTTGGTGTCTTCCGAGGTCACCACCCCGGCTCCCAACAAGCTTGGAACAGTGGCGGACAAGGTGAAAGCCGTTGTGACTTCCGGGAGTTGGCCCGTGACGCAATGGGCAGACGCGGCACAGACCAAGCCCCAAACCTATGCGCCGATGGTTGCCGCCGGTCAGATCATCCGCGCCGACCGGCCAACTGCCCCTTCGGCATCCGTGCCCGCCGGGACGGCCGTCCTGCCAGGCAGAGCGACCGCGACTCTGGCCGGGCCGGGCGTGTGGGAGACGGCATCGATCACGCTGCCCGCTAGCGCTGGGGCCGGATATTACTCGATCCGGTGGTGCTTGGACCGGGCCGACCAAGGCGACAACGCGAAGTACCTAGCGGCGGGCGGCCCGTGGTGCGACGACTACTTCTCCGCCACCGAACTGTTCCAGCTACCAATGACGTTGGGTATCTCCACCAAAGCCCCCAACCAGGTGGTCGCCAAAGGCGAAACCGCCGACGACACCGTGACCTTGTACCTGCCGGACCAGGCCGACAACTGGATGACTGACCGTGACGGCAAGCCGGTCACGGTCAAAGCGCACGGCACACTGTATGGGTCGTCGCTGCCGTTCGCCGAGCAGTCCGCGCCGCCTGCCACCGCCGCCAAGCTGGGCGAGACGGACATCAACATCACCTTGCCGACCTCGGGCCGCGAACCCGTCAGGGTGCCCGCGCCGGCTGGGTTCAACCTGCAAGGGGCCACCCATTGGACGTGGGTTTGGGAGGTCCGCCTGGCCGACCAGCCCGCCCCCGTCGCCGCGCTCCTCACTGGTGACGCGAAAGACTCGTTCGGGAAGGCCGACGAGTCCGGGTATGTGCCGATGACGTTGGACATCGCCTCGAAACTGCCCAACCAATACCGGGCGAAAGGCGAGGCTCCGGACGACACGATCACCGTCTCCCTGCCCAACCCGGCGGACCAGTGGATCGCCCTGCCGTCCGGCAATCCCGCCATCGTGAGGGTCGATGGCGTCTACTACGCCGGGTCGGCGTCATCGTTCACCATCTCTGACCAGCCCCCGCCGGACGCGAAAGCTCTGGGCGCGGCGACCGTCAACGTGACCCTGCCGACCTCGGGCCGCAATCCGGTGACGGTCGCCGCCCCGGCGGGCTTCACGGTGCCGACATCCCAGTATGGGACGTGGGTGTGGCAGATCAAACGAGCCGACCAGGCCCCGGAAGTCGCGGTCCTGTTCGACAACGACCCGGCTGACAAGTTCGGCCAGCAGTTGGAGACCCACGTCACCCAGATGGAACTCGCAATAGAGTCCCAGGTCGCTGAGGCGACTGTGACCGAGCCGAAAGGCGACGGGACCGCCCAGGTGTGCGATGTCGTGTGGGTGGAACACACAAGCCCAGCCGATTTGTGGCTGAACCAGTGGGGAACCGACAAACCGGTCGAGGTGAAGGTGGGCGGGAACCTGTACCGCTCAGCGGTGCCGGGTCCGCAAACAACCAGCATCGACAAGAACCTGCCAGTCGTGGACAGCTACGAGTTGGTGTTCACCGCCGCCGGGAAGGACAACGCCCAGAAGGTGTGCCACACCGTCGGATACGGCGACTACGGGGCCTACGGGTTCGTGTTCGGCATCGACCTGTCCGAACAGCCAGACGCCACCAAGGACTACCTGGCCAAAGGCACCACAACCCCGTTGTGGCTGCCAGCCGAGACGACCATCGTGCGGCGGGCGCCAGTGATCCACACCGCCGCAACCCGCTGGACCGCCACCAACGACGGGCGTGAGCAGGTGTTCTTCACTGACGAAATATGGCAGATCGATTGGCCCGAAGCGCCAGCCGACACCGACCTTTACGGCGCGGTCGAGCACGGCGCCTGGCCCGGCTACAGTGAATGGCAGGCCGATGGAAAGACTGTCAAGGTGGAGTTGTGGCGCGTCGAGGGCGAGGTTACTCCCGAGTCCTGCACGGCCGACAACTCGGACGCGAAGCTCATCGCTGTCAACGAATCCACCCCCGCGTTGAACACTTGGGGAGCCTCCCAGAAGGTGTCAGGGTCGAAGTTCACCGCTGAAGGCGGGGACGCGACGTACACGTTCGTCGTCACCTGGCTCGGCGACTCCCGCACTGAGCCGTACAAGTCGGTCTGCGGTGAGAAGTCCGAAACGATCACCTTGATCCGCACTGCGCCGGAGTTCATCACCCAACTTCTGGCCCCTGCCGACCTGAAGGGAGCCAGCCCCGCCACGGCTGCCGCCCGCGAACAGGGCATCGAAGCCGAAGCCGGAACCGAACTGATGGACGTGCTCCACGCCATGTTCCCCACTGACGCGCAACAAGCCGACATGACCGGCTGGACAGCGACCTGGGACACCTACTACCAACCGACCGCCGAACCGCTCCCCATCGGCGACGGCGACATGGGAAAGGTTTACCAAGGCGCATCCTGCACGCCGGAGAACCTGCTCGCAAGCAGCGGCGACCCGGTGCCAGTCGAGAAGGAAGGCGACTACCTCTCACCGACGATCACTGTCCCCGGCGAGCCAGGCATGGTGTTTACAGTCGAGACAGTCACCGACCGCGAAGGCCAGGTCGTCAGGCGCGGCGAATGCGGCGCGGCATCCGAGTCTGCCATCGTGCTGCCCCCACCCGAGCAGCCCAAGCCGAGAATCACCACGAACGCGCCCGAGCGCGCCAACACCGGAGACAAGATCAAAGACGAGGCGATTCTGACCGGCCCGTACCCGAAGGGAACCCAAGTCGAGTTCTTGTATCAGCACACGCCGTACACCAACCCCGCAGCGGACCGCGACGACTTGAAATGCGACGCGCCCGATCCGGCCAGCGTGGAAGGCGCGGTCAAGATCGGCATCACCGTACTGGACCGTGACCTCGCCGAAGGCGTAACAGAGAAGCTGTACTCCCCAGAGTTCACCAGCGACAAGGAAGGTTGCACCTGGATCAAGGAGATCGCCTACGCCTCCGGCGACGGCCCCAACCGAGAATCACTCGCTGAAGGCTACTTCGGAGCCACCAACGAACGCACCATGTGGCACGAGACACCGCCCGCGCCCCCAATCGGCGAACTGCCCCGGACTGGAGCAGGCGTGGCGCCGTGGATCGCTGCCGGGGCGGGACTCTTGATCATCGGAGGCATGTCCCTGGTCGCCCTCGTCTACCGGCGGCGCAAGCTGGCCGATTGATCTCTTCCCCAACCAGAGTGCCTGCCACACGGTGATCCGGTGGCAGGCACTCTTGTCCTGCGGGGATTTGTCAATGCTCGATACTAGACTTAGCACCAGGCCCGGAGCAGGCCACTACGGGAGGTCACGATGAGCAACGATCCGGTCGACACGCAGCGGGTGAAGCGCATCCTCGGAATGATCGACGCTCAGCCAAAGAGCGCCACCGAGGGCGACAAGATGACATTTCGCGGCGCGGCGCTTGTTGAGACATACAACATGCTCCTTGGAGAAGTGGCCAGCATCATCCCGGATGACCTGAAGGACGAGTTCAGTCGTCTGTTCAAGCCATTGCCTGAGCCGAGCCGTCGCCTGAACGATCTGTTCGGTCAGGCAGAGATTTTGCAACGCGCCTTGGCTGCCTTCGCCACTCTCGGAGGTTGGCTCCGCAACGTGGTTCAAGAGTGACGGGTCTACCGCAGTGAGCGGCATAGACGTGCGGTGGGCCACCCAGGAGATAGATGCGTTCCTCCACGTAACCGACCAGGTTGTCCCCGACAGTTCTGGCGGCATGGTCTATCTGGGCACAGTCATGCGTGGTTCCGGTAAGGAAGCCAGCGAGCGGGCATACGTGGTGGAGCAGATACTCGACCAACTATGGGGGCAGTCTTGGAGGGCGGACAAGCCATCTCAAGACACAGAATGGAGTCGACTTCGGGACCAGGCATCGCGCGGAAAGACTGCACTCCTGCGCCAGCAGGAAATCCGAGAGAAGCTCGGCAACGGTGCCCCAGACATGGATGCGGGCAAACTCCATCCTTGGGCGTGGGAAACCGGAAGCAGCCTCTGGCGCAGCAGCCATTTCAACCAAGCTGTAATGGCTGCCGCCACGCGCGTCAACGCCGAAGCCCAGGCGAAACTGGGCCGCATGGATGTGTCAGAAACGAGGCTATTCAACGAGGCGTTTAATACTGACCCACCCAAAGCCGGCTGCCCGAGACTGCGGATCGTCCCCGATGATGGTAGCCAGACGTACCGCGACATTCACAGAGGGGCGCGAGCGTTTGCGGAGGGCATTTACGCTGCGCTCCGGAACCCCACGGCCCATCAGGTGGCCACGCCAGGTGATGAGCACCTCGCCCTGGAACACCTGGCTGCATTCAGCATCCTGGCTCGCTGGATCGACGAAGCTACAGTGGAAACGGTCTAGCGTTACATCGACGGGCCTTGACTGCGGGACGGGACAGGTGTCGAAGCCGGGTCTGAGGTCCTGGTTCCGGGCGGGTGGACCTGGTTGACCAGTACGCGGACTCGGGTGGCGTCCTCACGCTGCCGTGCTGTGGCGGCGGTGCCGAGCATTGACGGACCAGTGACGTTGTGGAGTTCGCGGTAGGCGGCTGCGGCAATCAGAGCGCGGTCCCAGCGGGTGCGGGCTGGGCCATCGGTGGGGCGGGTGCCCAATTCGGACAGCCACAGGTCGTGGGCGGTGAGAGCGCGGCGGGCCAACTCGCGGGCGCGGGTGTTCAGCGCGGTCTTGTACTCATCCAGCATGGCCTTCATCTGGGGGCTGCAAGCTCCTTCGGCTTCGGGGATGAAACCCAGGATCATGCGCGGGGCCTGGCGGCTGCGCACGCTGCCATTGTTCTGCTGGTCGTTGAGCACGCTCATTCGGTAGCGGAGCACGGAGGCCACGTCCTGGGCCGTGCTCAACTCGCCCGCGCGCGCGACGGCAGAGAGCATCGCCCCGACCGGACGGTGGTTGGCGTCGGCTCGGCGTAGCTCCGCGCAGAGCGGGCCGAATGCTTCGCTCTCCATCACGTCGCCCACCTGCTGCTCGGTCAGGCCGGACGACCGGATCAGTCCAGCCCAGTGGTCGGCTAGCGCCACCGATTCCACGGTTTCTCTTTCGGCGGCGAGCTGGCGGATGGAGTTCCACCACTCGTGCTCCGCGACCTCGGTTTGGTGCGCGGACAGCTCCGCGCCGGAGTTGGCGAGCACCCCGGCCAGCACGGTGGCGGCGGTCGCCTCCACGTCATCGGACGGGTGGGGCATAGTGTGGGACTCGTCGGGCCGGTCAGTGGCGACATAGGCGTGGTTGCCCGAACGGCCACGGGTCATGGCGACGTACAGGTTCTCTCTGGTGGTGGTCGGCGTCACAACGCAGTGGGCGGTGTCAACGGTGACACCCTGGGAGCGGTGCGCTGTGACCGCGTAACCGAGGTCGAGGTGTTCGGCCACGTAGTCGGCGGGCAGGATCACCGCCGCGCCCCGCCCGTGGCCGGCCTGGCGCACGGTGACCGCGCCGTCGCCGTGGACATGGGCGACCTGCCAGCGGTCCCCGTTGCGGACCCAGCCGGTGGAACCGGCCGACAGGCGGCGGTCGTTGCGGCGGGTGATGACCAGGTCGCCCTTCGAGCAGCGGCTCCCATCGGCCAGTGTCACGTCGCGCAGCGCGTCCACCAGCCCGGCTTCGATCCGGTCATCGCGGGCGCGTTCGTTCAACGTCCGAACGGTGGCGTGGCTGTCGGCGATCAACAGCGATGCGCGGCCCGCCGCGAGGTCTGCGGCCCACGCCTGGTACGCCTGCTCGGTGGCGGCTTCTTGGTCTCCTTCATTGACTCTTCCGTGCTCCAGGTAGGCGTCGATGGCGGCGGGGTGGCCGTGGCGCAATTCGAGGGAGGCGGGCTTCTCCCATTCGGCGCGGAAGCGGTGGATGTCGCGCAACTCGGGGGCGTCTGCACGGTCGGCTACCAGCAGGTTGAAAGCGCCACCGGCATCGACGGCCTGCAACTGCGCCCAGTCGCCGACCAGCAGCACCTTGGCCCCAGCCTGTGCGGCCAAGGAAGTGATCCGGTCCAATGTGAGGGTCCCGGCTAGGGAGGCCTCGTCGATGATGACCAGTTGCCCGGCGGTGAACTCGTCGCCGCGCACGTCGTGGTTGCTCAACCATTTGGCGGTGTTCTCCGTGGCGATCCCGAGGTCTTCGCCCAGCACGGCGGCTGCGGTGGCCGATGGCGCGAGACCGACCACGGACCCCTGCTCGTGGGAGTGCTCCCACGCCCGCCGCACCACCGCCAACGCCGTGGTCTTGCCCGCTCCAGCGGGGCCAACCAGCAGATCAACCCTGCGCCCCGAGACGGCTACGGAGGTGAGAGCCTGGGCCTGGTCCGGGGACAGCAGCCGTCCTGCGTCATCGGGCCGCTCAACGGCGTGCTCAATTACGTCCAAAGGCACCGCCGGGCCGCGTACATCGCGCGACAAGGCCAACAGCCTGGCCTCGGCGGCATAGACCTTCTCCGAGGAGAACAAGGCCATGTGCCGGGGCCGCAACGCCGAAGTGCCGTCGGCACGCTGGAACTCCGGGGCAGCCGCCATCTCCAAGGGCGACAACCGCAGCGACAGGTTCTCAGCCGCAGCGGCCACGGCGGAAACCACGGACTCCCGGTCGGCGCTGGTGGCGAAGCGCCACCCCATCGTCTGCCGGGACGCCTCAGCGTGCAGGTTCCACCGCCGCCACACCGGACGCTTCTCCGAGACCGCAGCAACCACATCGCGGCCCATACGCTCGATCACGTCCAGTGGCACGTCATCGGCGCGGAGGACCAACTGGTCCAGGCCGCGCAACACGCCTCTGGCCCAATCGGTCGCATCGGCGCCGAGCAAGGATTGGGCGCGGCGGCGCCAATCGGCGGTCAACGCCGCCAACGAGTGGACCTCCTTGTCCTGCCGGGTCGCCAAGGTGGCCTGCTGCCGCAACCTGACCACCGTGCGAGCCGAAGGCTGACGCCCGTGCCGCCGCGCGTACTCCTCGACCAGGCGATCCTTTTCCGCCTCGATGGCTGCGGTGCGCTGGGAGAACTCGGCGATCAACTCTTCCGTCACTCCCTCGACTTCCCAAGCCGGATTGCGGTTCCGGCCCCGGTCGCGGGTGTCCCAGCCCAAACCGAACAGGCGGGTCAGATGGTCGGCCAGGACGCCGTTGTAAAGCTCCGACATGGCGACGGTCGCCGCGCGCATCGGACGGCCATCCAACGTGCGCCACTTGCTGTCCTTGGCAGTGCAGACCTTGTTGGACACCACGACGTGCGTATGGAGTTGCGGATCGCCCGCCCGCGAATCCCAATGGTCATAGGCCGTCGTCAGAACCCCGGTGACTTCGGCCTGAGCCGCGCCGTTACGGCCCACCCTTGTCACAGCAACCTCGCGCTCCATGAACGCCAGCACGTCGGCCATCGCGTCATGGTGCGCCTTGACCAGAAGCTCTTGAGACCCGGCATCCGCCAGCCCCCACAACACCGACACGGACTTCGGCACCGAGAACGTGTAGTCATACCCGGCCACCGGGCGGCGCTTCCTGCCGCTTGCCCCGGTCGTCTCGATGCTGGCAGCGGT
>JAIRXV010000294.1 GCA_031268115.1 Bifidobacteriaceae bacterium | reverse complement strand
GTCATTCAGCGGTGTGTAAACTTGATCGGAAGGGAGCCCACTAGCGTACGCGGGTACAGAATTGCCGTAACCGGCGGTCTCGTCGGTGAAACTCTGGACGGCTCCAATTCCGGCTTTGGTGTCGAATGTTAGGCTGCCCGGCTCAACCCCAGTTGCGGGGGCAAGGTTCAGAGTCACGGCCTGGGTGCCGGGAACGGGCCAGGTATCGAATTCCTCTGGCTCGACCGCGGCCCAATTGGTGGTCGACTGCTCCAGTGGCGTCGATGGGTAGAGGTAGACTCTTTGTTCGCCGCCAGAAGGTGCGCCGCCGTAGAGATAGTGGGTAAAGAAGGCATTGCGGATTTCGGGTGTTGGATGAGAATGTCCGTGACCTTGCTGGTGGAACCAAGCCTGCCAGTTCTTGTTGTTGGCCTTGAGCGCTTCGATTAGCCGTGCCGAATGCTGGGCCATAACATTCCAATCGCGAAAGCCGGCTTCAATGAACACTGCGGTGTCCCAATTCGGTACCGTCCCGGTGTAGTCGCGTTCTTCCCAGAAGGCAGACATGTTGCCAGACGCCCGATCTTGAGCATTCTCCAGGGCGGTGAAAATCGGTTGGCATATTGCGGGATCGGCGCTGTGGGAGTAAGCCATCGAAGAATAGTTGAATTTCGCGTGGATGTCGGTGTCCTCGCCCGGATAGCCTCCGGGCGCGCGGTAGGTGCCATTAGCTCGATAGTATTCGTACCAACTGCCGATGGCGGAGTCGGGCATTATCGCTTTGAGGCCGCGGGCACCTGCCGCTGCGGCCATGATCGGCAGTGTGCCTTCGTACGATGTGCCGAGCATGCCCACTTTCCCTGCGCTCCACGAAGCAGCGGAGACTACCTGCGTGCGGGACTCGTCGGTGTAGGCAGTGCCATAGCCCGCGAACCATTCGACTGCGGCTTTAGCGGCGGCCTGTTCGCGCTGGTCGCCGGCCGTTGGGCAGCCTTGCGACCAGCCGGAGCCCAAGGTTTCGGCGTGCGCCACGGCGAAACCCTTGGGCACGTAGTCGAGTATGTTTGCGGCCGAGATGGCGTAGGTGTAGGCATTGTTCCCGGACCCGGCCGTCCGTTCGAGGCGTGTGTTGTTCTTGCCCGTGAGCGTGTAGGGCGGGTCGCCATAGATCGGTTCCTCCCCGACTTCGGTGAACACCGTGTGATTCTGAACGCTGGTGACGCCCGCGTAGTAAGGACTCATCGCCAGGATCACCGGGACATCGAGGTCTTCGGTTTCGGTCTCGGCGGGGCGGGTGTAGTCCACGTGGATCAGATCGCTCAAACCATCGCCGTCCGTATCGACCTGCGGGACTTCCACCCAGGCCTGAGTGAATAGCCAGGTGGAACGGTCCGTGAAGACGTTGAGGGCAATTCCGGTGACCGGGTCGAAGCGAGGCAGCGTGGGTGGATCGGCCAGGGCGAGTCCGGGTGCGCCCTGCGGGGCAAGCGTGGAAGCCGCGATGAGCGCAAGGACGGAGGTTCGGCGGCGCCAGCAGGACCGGGTGAGCCCAGGGCGCAAGGGGATTGCCATCCCCTCAGGCTAGCCGGATGCGCTGAGGGGTGGTGGGCAGTGCCCGAGTTCTAAGAGAAGTGCGACACATCCAGGCTCGGCGACGGCGGGGCGTGGGTGGGCAGTGCCCGAGTTCTAAGAGAAGTGCAACGCCCTAGCGGTTGTGGTTGTTTAGGTCACGCCGTGAGAGAGGGGGGTTGCACTTCTCTAGAAGACGGGAGGCCTCCAGGCGGGGCAAGGCGCTTTGAGCGGAACGCTTTCCGGCTGGCCGGAGGCGAGGCTCACTTGCCGGTTCGACCTGCGGATGGTCTGGGTCAGGCTTCGTCGGCGATTGCTCCGGCGCGTGAGGCGTGAGAGCCCTTCGGGCCGTGGCCGGACGCGCGGTCGCGCTTGGTTTCGAAGCGCCAGATGGCGTTGCGCACGCGCATTGGGCTCGTGCTCAGGGCCTTGGCGGCGGCTTCGAGGATCGGCTCCACTTCAGTTGGGGCGAGAGCTTGGCCGGGATCGAATCCACCCTCGCGGAGGATGTACTCGGCAACCCACCCGTCGGCCGGGACTTGTGTCACGCCGGCAAGGAGCAGTAGCCGCTCCCAGGTCAGGCCTGAGTGTTGCGAGGGCAGGAGTAGCCACCTGCTCTTGAAGTCGCTCAGTGCGGCCGAATCGCGGCTGTGGCCCCTTCGCAGGGCGTCGGTTGTGGAAACTTGGCTGTCCACGGCGGCCTGGGCGCCCTCGCGGACCACTTCGGCCTTGTATGGCGCCTCATCGCGGGAGAAGACCCGCTGTCGGTTGCCGATCTTGTCCATCCAGGCCTCTACGCCGATGGCGAACGTAGCAAGCAGATCTTGGGCCGAGTCGGTGTCGGCGTTGCCGCCTTCGCCCGTGCGGTAGGACCGGTATCGCTGGATGATTTCTTCGATCACTGAGTAGCGAACGCGCTCGGACCACAGGGCATCGATCACGCATTCGGCCATCGAGTTCGGATAGGTGTGGACATCGGCCCAGGTGTTGGGCTCGCCGAGGTCCCGGCGGATCGCCTTGACAAGGAGTTGGCTGTCGTAAGTCACTTCGCCACACTAGGAGCGGCGAGGCGGGGAC
>JAIRXV010000265.1 GCA_031268115.1 Bifidobacteriaceae bacterium | reverse complement strand
TGTGCCGGTGGGGCTGCAATTCCGGGTCACCGAACCGAGCGCTACTCCTTACTACCGCCACGTGTCGACTGCTGCATTTGTTGAGATAAGGGCCGTGCGTCGGGGCAAGGCGCGGGCGTGGGTGGGGGAGAACTCCTTGTCGTGGGGTTCGGTCAACCGCGTGCGTTGCCCGGCCGGTTTCAGCGTCCAACAGGTCCATTGGTTCGCCGATTTGGACCGGGTTCGGTCCGATCCCTACCAACGTGGGCTTTGGGTGCAGCTGACCCGGTTTGACTCTCCGCTGCTGTGGACTTTGCTGAGGCAGGCGCAAGAGCTCGACATCGCTTTGGTGTGGTCGGAGAACAACTCCCCTGTGGCCGTGGTTGACGGCCTCGATCCGGTTCTAGACGTAACGGCCACGGACGATGGCGGCGCTCGCCTCGCGCGGAAGGTTCGCCTCGATGGGAGGGCTGCGTCCGCTCGGATGGTCGCTTCGCTCGGCCCAGTAGGCTACGCGGCCGTGATGGACGGGCCGGCCGGTGAACGCCTGGTCCTTGGGCCGCCGAGCCGGGCGGGACTGGCTGACGTGAGCGGCGTCATCGGCAGCGATCAGGTTGAAGTGCCGGCCGCGGACCTTCGCGAGTTTCGACGAGACTACCTAAAGCGGCTGATGAAGCTGGGGGAGGTGATCAGCTCCAACGGGTCGGTGGCGCTACCCGAACCTGACCGGCCCACTTTGGTGGCGCATGTCGAGGCGGCGAGCCAAGGCTCGATGGTGCAAGTGGACTGGTCGTGGTCTTACGGCAAGGGAAAAGCGCGGCGGACTTTCCCTATCGATGCGGTGCGGGGTCGTCCTGAACGCGATTTCGGGGCCGAGCGAACCATCTTGGTTGAGGTTGCTAAGGTGACGGACCGTTGGCCGGGTCTGGCGGACCCAGCTGCGGCGCCGCGGTCTCTTGTCAGCGGCCTGGATCTCCTCCGGCTGGTCACCGGGTTTCTGCCGGAGTTGCGTGAGATCCCAGGTGTGCGCGTTGACGTGGTGGGCGATCTACCCGTGCCGCGCGAACGGACCGAGGCGCCGCACCTCACGGTCTCGGCTAGCCCGAGCGACGATCTGGATTGGCTCGATCTTGGAGTGACTGTCCAGGTGGAGGGCATGGAGATCCCGTTCGAAGCGCTGTTCTCGGCGCTCGCGCGCGGGGAACGGGTGCTGATGTTGGCAGATGACACGTTCATCCGCTTGGACCAGCCGGTGTTCGATCAACTGCGCGCCCTGATCGAGGAGGCCGCGCGGCTGAGCGACAAGCCTTCCCAGCCCCGGGTCTCCAGGTATGACGCCTCGCTTTGGGGTGAGCTGGAGGACCTCGCGGACGCGACCGAGGCCGATGCGGCCTGGCGCGAATCGCTGAGTACCTTGAGGGCGTTGGCGGAGGCGGGTGAGACCCCAGCGCCGCTCGCACCCCCCGGTGGCCTGCTCGCGACCCTCAGGCCCTATCAGCAGCGCGGATTCGAGTGGTTGGTGTTCCTTTGGCGCCATGGCATCGGCGGCATTCTCGCTGACGATATGGGGCTCGGCAAGACCGTCGAAGCGTTGGCGTTGGTTACGCACACCCGCAACCTGTCATTCGCGGACGATGCCGGAAGGCAGCGAGGTCGCGTTGCGGCGAATTCGGTTACGCATACCCGCAGCCTGTCGTTCGCGGACGATGCCGGTCCCTCCAAGGCCGCCGCCACCGGCGAGCGAAGACCGCCTTTCCTTGTGGTGGCGCCATCGTCGGTGGTGAGCAACTGGGTCGCCGAGACCAAACGGTTCGCGCCCGGTCTGGTGGCTCGAGCCTTGACCGAGACGCGTTCCAAACATGGGGTACCGCTTAGCGAAGCCGTTGAGGGGGCGGACATCGTGGTCACGTCATATGCGCTGTTCCGCCTGGATTTTGCCGAGTTTGCCGAGCGTCAATGGGATGGGCTGATCCTCGACGAGGCACAATTCGCCAAGAACTACGCCACCAAGGCGAACGAATGTGCTCGACACCTTCGCACGGGTTTCAAGCTCGCGATCACGGGCACACCGATGGAGAACTCGCTGGATGAACTGTGGGCCATATTCGCCATCGTCGCACCGGGGATGCTTGGCGGGCGGACACGGTTCAAGCAGGACTACGCCACTCCGATTGCTGCCGAGGCCGGCGAGTCTGAGAGACCCACGCTGACTCGGCTGCGGCGGCGCATCCGGCCCTTGTTGATGCGCCGAACCAAGGAGCAAGTTGCTCCTGAGCTGCCCGAACGCACCGAGCAACTTGTCAACGTCGATCTGGCACCACGCCACCGGCGCGTCTATGACACGTTCCTGAATCGCGAAAGACGCCGGTTGCTCGGGCTGCTGGAGGACTACAAGTCCAACCGGTTTGAGATCTTCCGGGCGTTGACTGTGCTGCGGCGGATGGCCCTCGACGCCTCGATAGTCGATCCCAAGTATGCGGGGGTGCCGTCCAGCAAGTTGGACGTTCTGTTCGAGCAATTGGAGGACGTGGTGGGCGGCGGTCACCGAGCGTTGGTGTTCTCCCAGTTCACCACGTATCTACGCAAGGCGGCCGAACGGATGGACGCCGCTGGGATCGCCTACTCCTACCTCGACGGCTCGACCACCGGCCGGGCCAAAGTAATAGACGGATTCAAACAAGGCACAGCGCCGGTGTTCCTGATCTCGCTCAAAGCAGGCGGGTTCGGGCTGAACCTCACCGAGGCGGACTATGTTTTCCTGCTGGACCCGTGGTGGAACCCTGCCACCGAGAATCAGGCGATAGACCGCACGCACCGGATCGGCCAAACGAAGCCTGTTATGGTGACACGCCTCGTTGCTACAGAAACGATCGAGGATAAGGTTATGGCCCTAAAAGAACGCAAGGCAAAGCTCTTTGGAGCGGTCCTGGACGATGACGGCACGTTCTCCGACGCTCTTTCCGCCGCCGATATCAGGGGTTTGCTGACGTGACGGATCCTGTGTTGTCTGTTGAGCGTCGCCGCAGGTTGCATCGGCGGGTCCGGTGGATTGTCGGTGCGACCATCGCCTATAACGTGGTTGAGGCGGTGGTCGCGATAGCCGCCGGGGCGGTGGCGTCATCGACGGCGCTGATCGGGTTTGGGCTGGATTCGGTCGTTGAGGTCGCCTCGGCGGCGGCGATCGCGTGGCAGTTTACGCGGCGCGATCCGCAGCGTTGGGAACGGGTCACGGTGCGGGCGATAGCAGTGGCGTTCTTCGCTCTCGCGGCCTATGTGGCTGTCGAATCGGTTTTGAAGCTGACCGGAGGCGGGGACGTTGACCATAGCCCGCTGGGTGTGGGGATAGCAGCGGTGAGTTTGGTTCTCATGCCGGTGCTCGCGTGGGTGGAACGTCGCACCGGTCGCGAGTTGGGGTCCCGCTCGGTGCAAGCGGACGCGACCCAGCTTGTCCTTTGCTGCTATCTGTCCGGCACGGTGCTGCTCGGTCTCCTCGCCAATTGGCTGTTCGCCTGGGGGTGGGCCGATTCGGTTGCCGCTCTGGTAGTGGCCGTGTTGGCGGTGCGAGAAGGAATAGAAGCATGGTCCGGCGAGAAGGTACGGCCGGGATTCCCCGCACTGTCACACGTTCCGAACGCGAAGTCACGTTGAGTGGCGTCTGCGGCAAGCGGTATCGGCTTCAAGTCAAGACGACCGAAGGAGGAGGTGGGCGAGGCGGCAGGCCAGGGTTGGTCGAGGCGAAGCACCCGCAGTGCGCCATCGTCTCGCGTCGCCTGTGTGCCCGCTCGGCGTCCTGGGGTGGGGGCACACAGGCGACGCTCATCTACTTGTTGACGACTTTGAGTTTGACCGTCTTGGACGATGACGACCTGACCTGACTTGGGCCACTTTTCGGGGTTTCGTTTGGGGGAGCTGTGACCTGGGGGGTTTGGCGGCGTTGTTGGGTGTTTTGGGGCACTGATCTGGGGTGGTGAGCCCGCATATCCGCACCGTGAAGACCGGGTCGGGAGCGACCGTGGTCCAGATCATGTGGTCGAAACGGGGCGGGAAGCGGGACATCGAGCATGTCGGCTCGGCCCACGGCGACCGGGAGCTGGCTGTGCCTCCGGGAGCGGCGGAGGAGATAATCAACCGCGGCCAGGGCGAACTCGACCTCGGGTTGGGTGTGGAGCGGCGCTTCCAGGTGGCGGGCTCCAGGTCGGCCCGGCTGTGGCGGGCCGTTGAGGCGGCCTACGGCGCGGTCGGGTTCGGCGAAGCCGTCCCGGACCGGGTCTTCAAGTTGTTGACGCTGGCCAGGATCGTCGAGCCGACCAGCAAACTCGACTCGATCCGTGTCCTTGGGGAACTCGGGGTCCAGGCGCCGTCGTACCGCACCGTCAAACGGCGTTTACGCCAGTGCGTGGACCAAGGTTGGCGTTCGGCCTTGGAGGACGCCTGCGCCGCCCACACAGACGTCTCCCACCTGCGGTTCTGCCTATATGACGTGATCACGTTGTATTGGGAGACACACGAGGGCGACTGGTTCCGCGAGCCTGGTCTTTCCAAGGAGCGCCGCCTTGAGCCGCAGATCGCGGTCGGGTTGCTGACCACCCAGGACGGGTTCCCCCTGCAGGGCTTTGGCCAAGCGTCGAACTCACCGGCCAGCTGGCGAGCTCGGGCGCCCAACGCTTGGTCGAGCAGGCCGGCGCCCAACGCGCGCAGGACCCGCCGCAAGGTGTCCTTGGACGGCGAAGCGATGCCCGGGCCTCAAGCTCCCGCGGCGGCCAGCGCCCAGTCGGTGATCGCCAAGTGTGGCGCGGCCCGACCGGACCGCGCAGGCGCGGACGGTGAGGATGTCGGTCAGGGCGTGGCGCACGCCTCGGGGATCTCTGGGGTCGGGTATCCACTCAAACACGCACCTCAGCATCACCCACCCGTCAGACCCGGTCCGGGCCCACAAGTGGCGCGCCAAGGCCGCAATTAAGGGAAGCTGTCATCGCGTGACGTGGCCTTCTGCTCGCAGGAGTCTTGCTGGACCCCTCTAAGACAGCAGGTCATGCCCCGCACTCGCACACGACACGCCGACACCCACCGACCCGCTCAATCTGGCGACAGCGCTAACAGCAAAACACCGCAAACACGCGTCCGCGTCGGAGTATGGAGGATTCAAGATGCAGAACGAGCATCCAAAGTGTCGAACGGGTTTCCACGCCGCAACATCTACGGCCGCCGTTCTCCCGTTGGCGGTTGGTCCCGCAGCTGTTTCAGCCGATCACGCCGTCAGCTCGGAGGTCCTCGCGATAGATGACTCTTACGGAACCGGAGCTGCTCTACACGAATCGATTGAAGCGCCTTCCGTGAACACCATCGAGTTGGCCAAAGAGTATCGCGCCAAGGCCGTTGCGCTCTTGGGCGGCCGCTTCGTCGAATTCTGGCTTACCGAGAGTCAGGATCATTACGTGGTTGGAATCCTCGACCTGACCCCAGGTGAAGAGGCTGAGTTCAAGGCGGCTCTGGCGACAATCGCTCCCACGGAGGTGGTGAAGCGGGAGATCTCGCGCGGTGAGCTTGAGATCGCAGCGGCACAAGTCGTTGATTCGGTAGAAGCTACGGGAGTGAGTCCGGGTGCCGTCTCTCTCAACTATGAGCGCGGGACGGTGAACGTTTCGCTTCCCACGGTTGAGGCAGTCTCAGGAGCTGTGGATCGAATAGAGGCGAATACTAACGTAGAGACCGTGACGGGCAGTGAAGCGCTGGAGGCTACTGAGCCGTTTGATTCTTCGATTATCAGCGCCGAGCCAGCAGCGGTGCTCACTCGTACGCGCGCGTTGAAGACGGAGGATACCCGATACAGCGCGCCACTGCGAGCTGGAAAATCCATCAAGACCACGGCGTCCAACGGAGTCGAGCGGCAATGCACGTCGGGATTTCTTGTGAAAGGCGCCGGAGGTTACTATTCACTGACGGCTGGTCACTGTGGGCCTGCCGGGAGCTTGGTGTCGACCGGAAGCACCGCTAGTACTAGCACGGTCCAAGGAAACCTTGCGAACAATTCCTTCTGGGGGTTGGATTCGGGAACGAGTGACGTGGCCATATTCTATGTTCCGACCGGAGCCTCGATCACGCCTTCTGTGTACGTCAACGCCAATTCTAATCGGCCGGTCGTCGCTAAGACAGACGTTGTGCCGCAATACGCGCGCGGGTGCATTAACGGGGCCGTCTCCCAAACCGAAAAATGCGGTAATGTCACGAGCACTGCGGCAGTTGTTGATTATGTTCCAAGTTCCTCGAACCCCGTGGATGGGATCAATCATCATATTACCGGGCTGATCGAGATCACTTGGGACTCGGGCGTTGGAACGACTGCGGGTGGAGACAGCGGGGGTCCGATATATGCTGTAAACGCCGACCAGACGGCCATAGCCCTTGGTATCCACAGCGGGAGCCGGGCTATTCTGAACTCGGCGGGGGCGGTCGTCTCTTACCAATCGCTTTCCACTCCCATAAGTGGCGCCTTGTTGCGGACTGGGACGTCCCTGGCCGCGGTGGATCGCTCCCCATTTGGTTCGATTGATCTGGTGAGCGGTGGTAGCGGCTCTGTCACTGTCGGTGGATGGATCATGGATCCCGACCTTTGCCGGACGCCCACACAGGTGCATGTCTATGTCGGAGGCCCCGGGGGTGGCGGCGGCCAGGGGTTTGCAGTCAATGCGGCCAACGCGCGCCCGGACGTAGCGGCGGCATATCCAAACTACGGCGCAAACCACGGATTCCATCAAACGCTGGCAATTGGGCTTCGCGGTTCGGTCTCCGTGTACATCTATGGTATCAACATTGGAGGTGAACCGGGTGTGAACCCTTAGATGTGGAGTGGAACTGTTACCATCGGCTAAGTGGGCGCACGAGACTCTCGGCTTGGGTGAAATACGTCGCGGGGACCTCGATGGGGGACTACGCTCATCCGACCCGGTCTCGCAAACGAACAGGCTTATGGTGTTACCGAGGAAGGGGTAGCGCACAAGCGTACAGGCGCTGAGCCCAAGACGCGGCGGGTCGGCCGGGTGCGGGTTGGTGAAACACGGTGGAAGGCTACGTTATTCGCGAGCCTTCCCTGGGGCTAGCAGAAGGAGGTTGGGGCTACGATGTCGAAGATGGGAAGCGTGCGTCGGTTCGGGCTTTGCTTTGTGTTTGGTGTGGTGCTGGCAACTGTGGTGCTGATTGGTGGACTCGGTCTGGGGTTTGGCCGTGTGGCCGCGGAGGATGGGACCGGCCCGCACTTTGCGTGCTCGGATGTCGAATACGGAGTCGGAAGGACACCGGGCGTCGCACCTGGGAGTGTGGTGGCACCGGGCGCGGTTCTGCACGGACTCAAACGCGGACAGGCGGGGGGAGGCCTTGTAATAGAGGATGTAGCGTGGTTTGTCGATAGTGAGCCGCTCGACGCCGAGGGCGCTTCCGGTCACATCGCCCGAAGTGCATTCTTGCCGGCGGTGACTGTTGGGGTGGAGGACCTCGGGAGGCGCTTCTCGCAGGTGGTAGTTGTCGTGCAACTATTTCCAGACGGGACGCGCTGCCCTGCCCAGATCTTGTCGAGTCCATCCGTGACAGTCAAGGCGAATTCCTCAATTCGAGCCTCAGCCAACAGTCCGAGCAAGCTAGATCCATCGGTGACGGTTAGAGTCAGCGCAAAGGGAGTGGCGGCGCCAGAGGGACAGATCATCCTTCGATGGGGATCGAAACACACGACAGTGACGCTGACGGCGGCATCTAGGGGAAAGGTGACCGTCATGACCCCGGGATTGCGCTCTGGCAAGAACGTGACTCTGCGTTTCGTTGACTCGACGGGCAAGATGCGGAACACAGGAAAAATCAGAGTCACGGCTAAATGACACTCCAGGGGTCGCCTACGGGCACAGGCACCGCAGTTCCGCAACCAAGGATCCAATGCGTGGGGTCTTCGAGTTCGGCGGCCCGTCGGGTTGGCAGGAGCAACACTCGCGGTCATCGTGGGGCCGGGGGAACATGCCACAGGGTTTCCCCGTGCGGTCCAGCGGAGCTGCGCGCCATAAGGAACACCAGATCGGAGGCTCTGTTGAGGTAGCGCATCGCGGCAGAGTTGAGTCCGCCTGGCGTATCCACTCCGTGGGCCGCCGCCGCCGCCCACACTGAACGCTCCGCGCGCCGGACCACGGCGCTTGCTAGGTGAAGCCGGGCTGTACCCTCCCGGCCACCTGGCAGCACGAAGGAGCGCAAAGGCTCCAGCCTGGCGAGCAAGACATCGCAGTCTCGCTCAAGAGCTGCAACCTCCGCTTGTCCCACTCGCGTGGCCGGTACCCCTGCTTGTTCCACTTGCGTGGCCGGTACCCCTGTTTGTCCTGTTCGCGTGGCCGGTGCCCCCGCTGATCCCGCCGGGACGGCCTCGGCCTTCCCCGCATCCGCGCTAACGGCATCGTGCCGGTTACCATCCAGCGGTGTGGCGAGATCCGCGCCCAGCGCGAAGAACTCCTGTTGCAGCCGTTCGGCCATCGCGTCGAGCCTGGGTTCCAAGTTTGCCGCCCGCGCGAATCCGAGCGCTGCGTTGGCCTCCGCGATGTCCCCTAGCGCCGCGATCAACGGATCGGTCTTGGGGAGGCGGGCCATCGTGGCGAGATGCGTCTCGCCATCGTCTCCGAGGCGGGTATATATGCGCGTCAGGTGGACCATGCTCCCACCCTAGAACCGCACTGGACCCCCAGGCATCTCACCTTCGGCTCCGATCGGTGGACCGCCAAGGGTTGGGCGATGAACCTTGGCCGTGGACACGAGTGCGGCAGATCGGCCATGATGGCGACTGGGGCGAGCGGCCAAGGCCGCGCTACAAGACGAGGAGTACGCCGTGAACCGGACTGCGCGCGCGATGATAGGGCTGGCAGCGGTGACAATGGGGGTGGCCGCACCGGCCTACGGCGACGATGGCGGCACGTCGGTGGTCGGCTGGGAGGGCACCTCCGACATCTCGCATTCGGTGAAGCACCCGGAGCGCCAGGTCACGCTGACCGGGGTCCACGGCAAACAGTATCGACTCCAGCTCAAGACCGCCGATGGGTGGCGGACAGCAGACGTGGGCCAGGTTGACCCGGGGGCAACGACGCTGCTCGTCACGTTGCCGGAGACATGGCGATCGCGCGCCAATTCGGCGTGGCGCCTCAAACTGTCCGCCCCACGTGTGGGCGCCCTATACACGGGGTCTTGGAAGATTCACCGCACGCCCCGGC
>JAIRXV010000409.1 GCA_031268115.1 Bifidobacteriaceae bacterium | reverse complement strand
GCTCTTCCGATCTCGCGATCTGGTCCTGCTTGGCCCGGACAATCCCCTCCAACACGCCGTCCACGGCCTCCAGATGCGACGGGTTGGCGGCCAAATGGACTCGCGTCGAATATCCCTGCGGGGAGGTAAACACTCCTTCGGTTCCGAGATGGTATTTGACGTCGCCCGATCCATCCACCGAACGGCGGTCTTGATTGTCCTCGAACTCAGCGAACACCTGGGCGTATGACTTGCCGGCGATGTTGGTCAACACGTTGAGGCGGCCGCGGTGGGCCATCCCGATTCCGACTTCAGGGCAGTTGTCCTTAGCGGCCGCCGAAAGCAAGGCGTCTAGGACTGGGATCAGCACTTCCCCGCCTTCCAGCGAAAATCGCTTCGCCCCGACATACTTGGTCTGCAGAAACGTCTCCAGGGCTTCGGCTTCCGCGAGGCGGTGCAGAATGTGGAGTTGGGCCTCAGCGGGCACGGGCGGGTGGCGGACCTCTACCCTTTTGGCGATCCATTGGCGCTGTTCCGGATCTTCGATGTGCATGTATTCCAGACCCACTTTGCGGCAATAGGTGTCTCGCAGTAGACCGATGATTTCTCGCAGTTTCATCGCGGTTTGCGTTCCTATCCCGCCGAACCCGCCAGTGGGGTAAACGCGGTCCATGTCCCAAATGGATAGCCCGTAGCCCGCCAATTCGAGATCGCTGTGGCCTCGTTGGCGATAGGAGAGGGGGTCGATATCGGCCATTAGGTGTCCACGTACCCGGTAGTTGTGGATCAGGCGAATTACTTGGGCGGCCTTGTGTTCATGTCCGCCTGGGCGGTCCCTTTCCCACGTGTAGGGCTGGTACGGGATTCGCAGTGACGCCAACACGCGGTCAAAGAACCCGTCCTCTCCGGTCAATTTAGCGCTCATAAGTGCCAAGAACTCCCCGGACGTGGCGCCTTGTATGACTCGGTGATCGTATGTACTGGTGAGCGTGAATTGTGTGGAGATGCCCAAACCTGAGAGTGTTTCGTCGCTGGCGCCGCGAAACTCAACCGGATAGTCCATGGCGCCCACCCCGAGGATCACTCCTTGGCCTGGCATCAGGCGGGGAACGGAGGCGACTGTGCCTATGCCGCCGGGGTTTGTGATTGTGGCCGTGACGCCGGTCAGATCGTCCACCGTCAGCTTGCCGGCGCGGGCACGTCGGATCAGATCGTCGTACGCGGCCCAGAATTGCGCAAACTCCATCGAATCGACTTCGGGAATGCCGGGAACCGCAAGGTGGCGAACGCCATCGTCCTTGAATAGATCCACGGCGAGTCCCAATGTCACGTGCCGGCGGCGAACTATCTGTGGGCGGCCCTGTTCATCCTGGCTAAAGCCGACATTCATGGCCGGCATCTCACGCAGTGCTTCTGCTGTAGCGAACGCGATCAGGTGCGTGAACGAGACACGCCCACCGCGCTCGCGGGCCAACTGGTTGTTGACGAGGAGCCGGTTCTCAATCAGCACTTTGGCCGGGACGGGGCGAATCGAGGTGGCCGTGGGAACCTGGAGTGAAGCAGTCATGTTGGCGACCGCCCGAGCCAACGCGCCCTTAAGCGCTGCGGTCTCGCTGTGGGGCTCCGACACTGGGGCGAGGAGGTCCGGGCCGTCGCCCCCGTAGGGGGCTTTGGCGGGACGGGCCGCGGCGACAGGCGTCGATGCCCCAAGATCCACTAGCTTGGGAGCATGCGTTCGGTCGGGCGAGCGCCGCGCGGGCTTGGCCACGGGTGTCGGCGCGCCCGGCGGGGGAGGCCGGGGTCCGGCATCGTCGGTATAGCGGCGAGGTTCGGGGACAAAGGTGGCCAAACGCTCGGAACCCGGGTGGAAATCTGCGAAGAAATCCCACCACGCCGGGTCTACTGAACGCTTATCGCTGAGGAACTTAGCGTACATTTCATCAACCAACCAGGAGTTGGCCCCAAACGAAGCTGAACTCTGACTTGACGGCGGGGTGGGATTCACGGCGATCTTCTGGTGTCAGCTCACATCCCGGCGGAAGGACACAGCGTAGCCGATGAGGGCGAACACCAAAGCGTAGCCCAGCATTGTTAGAGCACCGGCCCAAGGCGGCAATGTCTGCATGCTCACATCCAGGCCTAGAATGCCGCTGCCCCCTGAAAGCGCCTCCCCGGCAGCACCCGGCAAAAACTGTGTGAGGTGAGCGCCATGGCCGGTCATCATGGGAATCATTCGCAACACCGGTTCGATTAGCTGGTTGAACCCCAACAGGATGACGATGGCGGCCACTTGATTGCGTACCAGCGCACCAAAACCGACGCCGATTGCCGTCCACAGCATGAGTGTGATGGCACCCAACGCGGTGTTGCGGAATGTGTGGGGGTCGCTTAGGCCGGTGTCGAGCCCACCGATGGCGAGCACCGCGGCACCCGTTCCCACTGCAAACACGCCGCCTACTATCCCATATGCCAAGCCCATTGGAAGGCTCGCGATCATCTTTGCCCCCAAGACGATCACGCGTCTCGGCTCCGCCAAGAATGTGGGTGTTAGGGTTTGGTGGCGGTATTCGGCGGTGACCGCCATCGTCCCTATTAGCGCTGGGAAGACGTAGGCAAGGGAGGCCGGAACCGTGTAAACGGTGTCGGCAGCCGTAAGCGGCAGAGAGGCTCCATCGGATATGTTTGCAGCCGTAATCATAAGTATCGCCATAAGGCCGGCGCCGAAAGCGACGTAAGCGGCCATAGCGCCCAAGAGCACAAACCACGCACGCGTCGAAAAGAACTTGCGAAATTCACCGAGTATCGCTTGTGTCATTGTCCCAACCCCTGGCCCTCAGTCATGGCAAGGAATGCGGCCTCCAACGATGAGCCTTGGTCCGCCAATTGGTGTAAGACTATCCCGGCGGCGTGCGCTGCTTCTCCGATTTCTGAGGAAGTGGTGCCGGTCACGGTGAAGCCTTCCTTGTCAGACGAGAGGCCCCAGCCGCGTGCAGCAGCCAATGCGGCGAAAGCAGGAGGATCGGGTGTGGCGACGAGCGTCCGGTTGCCGCCCCCCTTGTCTATTTCCGCCAATGGGCCCGCGTAGACGGCGCTGCCGCGCGCAAGGATCACTACGTCATCGACGGTTTGGTGGACTTCAGCCAAGAGGTGCGAGGAGATGAGGACGGTGCGCCCTTCGGCCGCCAATCCCCTGACCATCGCGCGCATCCAAGCGATGCCCTCGGGGTCGAGGCCGTTGGTGGGTTCGTCGAGCAACAAGGTGGCCGGATCGCCGAGAAGAGCAGTGGCGAGGCCCAGGCGCGCGCGCATTCCCAGAGAGAACTTGCCGACCCGCCTCGAACCGACCTCGGCTAGGCCCACAAACGTGAGCATTTCGCGGCAGCGGGCATCTGTGACATGGGCCGAGGGAGCCAACGAACGCAGATGGCCGAGGGCGGTGCGGCCGGGATGGAAATTCGTCGCCTCTAGGGCGGCACCCACCTGTCGCATCGGAACATCGAGCTTCCGGTACGTCTGGCCATCGAACGTTGCGGTGCCGGCGGTGGGCGATATCAGGCCCAACGTCATCCGCAGAGTGGTGGTCTTACCGGCCCCGTTGGGGCCGAGGAAACCGGTCACACGGCCAGGGGGTATGTCGAGCGTCAGATTGTCAACGGCAACGAGGGAACCGAACCGTTTGGTCAGCCCCCGTAACTCCAGCACCGTCCAAGCGTACACGGTGGACCGCGGCGGGGACGGCACGCCGTCTTCTAAAACGAAGCGCAACACCCTTCCTAATGAGGCTTCGCCTCGGAGCGTCGAGGGTGCTGCTGTGGTCGCCGCCGTTGTGTCCCCGCGTTGAGGGCGCTCTCATGTATGGACCTGCGGTCCGCGAGACCGACCGCTGCCGCCCGTTGCGCCGAGGTGCCAACCGCCCGCAAACGGCTGGCCGCGCCGCAGCTTTCGCCGTTTGCGGGCGGTTGGCTCTGCTTAGCGTCCAATCGGCGCGGTTTGCGTGGGCGGGGGGTTCTCGACGGTGCCGGCTCGCCGCCGCGGCGGCGAA
>JAIRXV010000227.1 GCA_031268115.1 Bifidobacteriaceae bacterium | reverse complement strand
TAGTTGGCTTGCAGGATTCGCGTGCCAACCTGGGCCGAATAGACGCCGATTTCGTAGACGCCAGCCGGGCACCTCCCGTCTGGTTCGGGCGTCTGAGCGCACTGGAAGGAGCCGCCGTTCGAATAGCCCAAACCGGCCCCTAGCCACGCGTCGCGCGAACCCGGCCCAATTGTCAATTTGCCTACGGCGCCCGTGACTGGCCGCGCGGCTTGGTCCACCAATTCCACAGAAACCGTTTGCGAACCCCATTCATCGCCTTGTGCGCTATAGTTTGCCACCTGCCCGGGCCGGTGCGTGACTGAGGCCGATGACGTATCTGCGGATGCGGGCCGCGTGGCGGGTTCGATTTTGGTCACCGTAAGGCAATTGAGAAGCACGCTCCCACCCTGGGGATTGGCGGTACCGACCGGCGAGGCGTAGGCGCAGACTTCAACGTTAGTGCCGGCATCGTCCACGTCAACGGTCTTCTCGCTAAACCCCCAGCGGGGGAACGGCACGTCAAGACCGTACGCGTCGATAATGTCGTAACGCAAAACATCGGTTGTGCCCAACGGGTATCTGTGAGCGCCCACCTCGTCCTTCCGGCCACCCACGTACAGGTCAACGTCGACTGATTCATTCATGGCGCGTGGATCGTAGACCCACATGTGCAGTGCCACCGTTCCCGGCGCAGGCGAACTGACCACCTCCATGCGCCCAACCATCGTCGCTTCGGGGTTAGCTGCCTGGGTGACTTCGATAACGGCAGGCCGACCAGTCCCAACCCGGACCTCAACCTTGGCCCGGCGGGGCTGCAAGGTCTGGTTTGCCTTGACGCTCAGCGTCATCGCCCCACCGGGAGTTCCAACCGTCGGAGCGATGCCCAACCATTGCGCGCCCGAAGGGTTGGTGGCGGTCCACTGCGCGTTCGAGGTGACGGCGATGCGAGTTGCGCTCGCGTTGGCCCCCGAATTCAAAGTCGCGGCCGAAAGGGAAGGGGTGCTTGGGGGCGGGTCCTGGGCGAATACCCGTCGGATCGCATCGATATAGCGTTCGCCAGGCGGCTGGCTGGCTGACGGCTCGATGACGGAGCCCTCTTCATACTCGTTCCAAGCGGCGAGCATCGCGACCCCGCCGGTTTGGACCGGATAGTTGTTTAGGAAATCCCGGCCCGCCATTAGATGGTTCTCGAACTGGGTTATTGTCGCGTTTCCGAGGCGCGGAGTCTCTCCCTGACTCAACCGAATCGGAGTGTCGTCCCAGCCCACGGTCATAGGCGGCCAATAGGCCACACGTCCGCTGACCGCGACTTGCCGCAACACCGAGTCTTTCCACTTTGCTCGATAGGCCGCGTCCAGCCCTGCATAGTCCAAAGCGTTGTTATTGGACGGTGGGCCATAGTTATAAGCGGACAACGCATCCAGGCCAACGCGATCCGCGTATTCGATGGTCGGTTGATTGCGCCAATATGGGGCCTGCTGACCCACAATGTACAAACCGCCCAGGCCGGCCGCGGCCGCTTTGGATCGGGCCCGTTCCAGTAGCTTCTTCACCCGCTGCTCAGTGGGCAGGTCATCCGCTGCGTAGATCGCGTCCGCATCGGCCTCCAACATCTGCAAGTTGTAGATCATCAGGACCGGCCGGCCGCCGATACGGAGGTATTGAGGGCGGCTGAAGTAATTCTCAATCCAGTAGGCAATGGTCCTGTCCCAGGCCGTTAGCGTCTTGACGCGATCCCAGTCCGTCTCGGCGATCCAGTTGATCGCGAAACCCACGTTTTCGCTATTGGGTGAATCCAAGTACGCTTGGACTACGCGATCCATGCAGGAAATCTCGCCACCGTTCAGCATCCAGCCAAACGCAGCGAAGTCGATCCCCGCTTCTGCCATCCACTGCAACTGCTGGTCGATTACGGCCACATCCGTGTTCGATTTGTACCATCCCAGCGGCTCCGCTGGGCGGCGCGTGTCGCCCCCGTATTGCTGTAGCCGCACCCATTGGTTGGTCGAATGACCGCCGTACAGGTACTCGGTGGAACAGGTGTCTGACCAGGGCGGGAAGTAGTGGGTCCCGAGCAACGGATAGTCGGCTGGTTGTGTGTCGGCCTGGGCGGCCTCGAGCCCCCCGGTGCTGCCCGGTGCGACTCCGGCCAGCACCATTGCGACTGCGCAAGCTACGGCTGCGACAGCAGCCGTCATGTTGGGCCTACGGCTCATGGGGGCGAGTCCTTCGCGGGTGGGCGGTCCGGGGTAGCGGGGAAGCCGCCGGCCCGGTGGGAGCGGCCGCACTTCAGCTGGCCTGAGCTTCGCTCTTTCCAACGGAGACGGACTGGACCTCGGCCGTCAGTCGAGGTCCGATACAAAACCCGAAGCTAACACGCGTTTACCCGCTTCTTAAGGGCCCGAAGGCCCGGCGGCGGCGGTGGGCCAAGTGGGCGGGAGACGTGTCTGGGGAACTCCTGGGAGTCAGGGTCGGACTGCGAGTTCGCCCCCGTCATAGCCTTTGTGTTGCCGGCCGCGTGGCTGGTCGTGTGGACTGGCTTCGTCGCCCCAGGCGGTCCAGCCTTCTTGGGGGTAGCGGGCGAACAGTTCGAGGTAAGGGCCGGGCGAGCAGGCCTCGATCAGGTCGTACTGCTCGTCTGGTTTGCGGGAGTGTTCGCGCTTACGGGTCT
This sequence comes from Bifidobacteriaceae bacterium, assembly GCA_031268115.1. GTDB lineage: Bacteria > Actinomycetota > Actinomycetes > Actinomycetales > WQXJ01 > JAIRRT01. The sequence continues at coordinate 1,403 of JAIRXV010000227.1, read as the reverse complement.
CGATCATGTTGACCTGGGAACGGGCTGGCGCCAAAGTGCGCATGGAACCGTGGACACCGAACAGCAGCAACTCGGTGACGTTCCGGAAATAGAACCCGACACCTCGCCCGTCCGGCCCGCCGTCTTTGCGGCGCTTGGCCCACACGATGTTGGAGACATAGCGAAAACCCCAAGCGTCCATGACTTTCAAGCCCTCGGGGAGCAGAGCGTTGGGCACCCACAGGTACAGGTGGGCGTCACCGGCGACGATGCCGTTCACGGGCAGGGTGCAGATGTCGTCCAGCGGGAGGGTGGAGTAGCGGTCCAGGCGCCGATGTTCGGGGGCGACTTTGCCGGTCCGGTTGGCGAATCGCCAAGGCGGGTCGGCCAACACGGTCTTGAATCCGCCATCGGCCGTTGGTAGGGGTGGCGGGGCCTGGACCAGGCGCAACGGAAGCGTGGGCCGATGGGACCCGGTGACGCTGGGTAACGTGCTCACGCGTTCAATCCTAGAATCAAAGATCTACTTTTCTAAGATAGATCTTAGGTGTGCCGTTCGGGCTCCTAAGAGGCCGGGCGATAAAGCGGCTTTCCAGTGTTCGCCCACAGATGGTGACGGCCAGCATGGCGGGGAAGGGGCCGGCCAAGGGAGTCGCTTTCTAGTCCGCGCCCTTTTCCGTCTCGCAGGGCGCACCCTTGAGAGTGACCGAAGTTACCGCGTTCTTGGTGAGCGTCACAGTCTTCGTAGCGCACCTCCCCTTTCCGGTGCCGGTCACAACGGTTGACCCCTTGGGCAGGCCGGTAATGATGAACTGGTTTCCGACGATGGCGGCCTGTCTCACCCGTGCCTTCGAAGCGCCAGGCTTGCTGGCATTCGCTGCGCGCCCTGTGCTGCCCATCTTGGACAACGTGCCAACGATGGAGGTCGAGGTTGCCTTGACGGTCGTCGTTCGCGCCTTGATGGCTTTGGTCTTGGTGCTGAGCTTGGTGGGGTAGGTGAAGGCGTCGAATTGCCACATGGCGGTCCCGGTCTCGTTCCCCAACCACGTCTGTTTGTAGCCGGGAATGGTGACCACCACGGTGTAGGCGTCCTTGACGTTCGGCGCCAGGCCTTTGAACGTGTAATTCCCGGATGAGGTGAGTCTGACTGTGTTCTTCGCCTCACACGTGGTGGTGGATGTTTGGGGATCTTCGTCTCCTAGGGCGTAATCGTCGACGCAGTTCGCCACGAGGCTCGCCATTCCGCCTTTCGTGCTACCGCCCTTCACTACTACCTTTCCGGTGAGGGTGACGGAGTTGGCGAGTTGTGACTGTTCAGGGGGTGGTTGGTTGCCAGATGTTTGGGCCGGTGAGGGATGTGAGGACGGTGAGGGGGTGTTGGGAGTGTTTTCGGGCGGTGGATAGGTAGGATCGTATTGAAGCGA
>JAIRXV010000077.1 GCA_031268115.1 Bifidobacteriaceae bacterium | reverse complement strand
GCCGGGGTGGTGGAGGCGGGCGAGTTCGGTCATGGCGCGGCGGTAGGCGGGGTCGTGGGCGTGGCGGCCCCAGTCGGCTTTCCAGTAGTTGATGCCGGCGTGGCGGCACCAGAGGACGCGTTCGCGCCAGTAGTCGGTGAATTCGGCGAGGGTGGCGGTGTTTTTGCCGGTTTCGCCTTGTTTTTGGACGGCGATCCAGAGGGCGAGGCCGCGCCAGCCGGCGGCGATTGCCATCTCGTTGAGTTTTTTGAGGCGGGTGGCGGGGTCGGCGCCCGCGGGGGCGGCGGCGGGCCAACGGGCGGGGTCGGGGACGCAGGAGCCGAAGGGGGCGCGGCCGGACTTGGTGCCGTAGGGGACGTCCCAGCCGTCGTCGAGGAGGAGGTAGAGGTCGGCGCGGGCGTCGGGGAGGTCGCGGGCCCAGCCGTCGGGGCCGAAGACGAGTTGCTCGTCAAGGGCGTCGCGCTGGATGGGGTTGGACTGGCCGGTGGCGGCGGGGAGGGCGGGGTGGCCGCGGGCTTCGGACTGGCTCCACCATGTACACCAGTAGTTTGGGGCGGGTTGGGAGGAGGAGCCGGGGATGAGGTTTGGCGCCGGGGCGGTGGCGGTGGTGGCGGCGGTGGTGACGCGGCGCCAAGTTTTGCGGTCGGAGCGGCGGAGGGCGTCGCCGTTGTTTTCGATTAGAAAGGAGAAATTGCCGATGGAGAAGGCGCGGGGGCCGGTTTGCCGCCAGGCACCGCTTTTGACGGCGGCCTTGAAGTTTTCCTCCCATGTGTGGTCGGGATAGAATTTGTAAACGGAGGTGTTTTTGCCGAGGTCGAGGCGGTATTCGGCGGTGGTGATGAGCGTGGCGATGTCGTCGTCGGCGGCGGCGAGGGCGGGCGGGAGGAGGAGGCAGACGGCGGCGGCGAGGGCGGTTTTCAGTGGCATGGGCGGTCAGTCTTGCGGTTGGGTTTGCGGGGGGAGCCAGCCGGCGGGTTGATCAACGAGGAGGGCGAGTTCGCGGCCGCCGACGGTTTTGTAGATTTCGGTGGTTTCTTGCGCGGCGGCGGCGGATGGCGCGTCCGGGCAGCCGACGCGGACCTCATTGGGTGATTCACGGGTGTTGACCACCGCCCAGCCGTCCGGCAGCAGGCCTTCGAACACGTTCATGGTCCGAAGAAGAGTCGGGTCCTGGATGATCACCGCGTCAGGATTGTAAATCGGTTCCCGGGTCAGGATCTTCGATTCGGAAAACCGCGTGTAGGCCACAACTGGAGCCCCCATGCGCTCGGAACCGAAGCTGGGGATGGCCTGAACCTGGAGCCCGGCCGCGAACCCGGACCGGGCCAGTAATTCGGAGGCCGTGACAACGCCCTGGCCGCCGCGCCCATGAATAACTACTTGAAACATATCGCCTCACCCGCTGATTGTGTCTTGGGAGCTTTCCTGCCGGGCTGTTTACCCAACAGCACACTACAAAACCCTAGTCGCACCCGGTGGGCGTTATTTCATCCGTCTCACCTGCGCATTTACGTAAGACAAAGGTTGCGTTATTGCCGCGTTGGCGGCGGCGCAAGGTTCCCAAACGGCCCCCAGCTTCGCCATTTGAGACAGACGATGCCGCTTCCCCCAGTAGATAAACGCCGGCGGCTCCGGCAGCGCTCGCCTTGGTCATCTCATCGCGATTGGCAGCCGGGAGCGGCCAGGTTGTGGCAGGCTTGTTCTGGCAAGTGCTGCGGCCCAGCGCGGAGGAAAAACATCCGCCTGATCGCCCTGGAATTGCCGGAAGCTCTAGCTGGACTGATCTAAAGGAGACGCGCGGATGGCTAAGGACAACCCGTCAAAAGGGTTCCGAGTTGTGGTGGTCGGGTCGGCGAATGTCGACCTGGAAGTGCGCGTGCCGCACTGGGCCGATCCGGGTGAATCAGTCATCGCCCTGGCAGCCGAACGGTTCCCCGGCGGCAAGGGCGCGAACGAAGCTGTCGCGGCCGCCAAAGCTGGCGGAGTGCCAACGGCATTCGTGTCCGCCTGGGGCCATGACACCGACGGGAAACTGCTCGAAAAGTTTGTCAAGAAGGCCGGCGTTGACATCACCGCGGTCAAGAAAGTTGACTGCCCCACGGGGCTGGCGATCGTCATGGTTGATCCTCACGGAGCCAACGTTGTAACGGTCATTCCTGGTGCCAACGAACGGGTCCACCTGACCGCTCAGGGCGCCGAGCTGATCAGTACCGCGTCCGTGGTTCTAGCCCAGCTTGAGGTGCCGGTGGCGACGGTACTCGATGCCGCCCAGGCGGCCCGGGCAGCAGGCGCGATCTTTGTGCTGAACGCCGCCCCAATGGTTGACGTGCCACGCGAACTGCTCGACGCGGTCGACGTGCTGATAGTCAGCGAACACGGAGCCCACGAACTGGCTAAACAGCAATTCGGCATGTACCCGTCGGACGAGGGTTCGCTTCTCAGAGCCCTGCAACGCCTAGTCAAGTCGGTAGTTATGACGCGCGGAGCCGAAGGGGCGATGGTCGCTGCCGCCGGCCAGGACATTGAAACGGTCCAGGTCCTGCCGGTTGAACCGATCGACCACACCGGAGCCGGCGACACCTTCAACGGCGTCCTGGCCGCTCGCCTCGCCCAGGGCGCGACGCTAATCGATGCCGCCCGTGCCGCCACCGCCGCGGCCTCGATTTCGCTCAGCCGGCCCGGCGCCGGGCCGTCCATCCCCGCCGCCGCCGAAGTCGCCGTGGCCCTAAGCACCGGCCAGGTCCCGCCGCCCAGTGACTAAGAGGCTGTGTGGGGAGTTCCCATATGAGCCTCTAACAGCACCCCGTGACGGACCGATGCCGCTGGCTCAAGTTGAGTAGCGGCATCGGCCACGTAGTTGGTCACCTTGTGGCGGCGGCGAGCCTTTCGCGCAGAGCGACCAGCTGGCCGGTCAAGGCGGCTGGCAGGCGCTCGCCAAACTGAGCGAAGTACTCTTCGGTCAAATCGGCTTCGGCGAGCCAGGCGG
>JAIRXV010000065.1 GCA_031268115.1 Bifidobacteriaceae bacterium | reverse complement strand
CGCGGCGCTCGTCGGGTGATCCCAGCGCGGTGCTCGTCGGATAGTCCCGGACGGGCCCCATAAGTCCCGTTGGCTCCAGGGGCCCGGATCAGCCTGTCCTTGGCGATCACGACTCGTATCGTCTTTTCGACGTTGAGGATCTTCCCTCGGCCCGGACCAGCCTGTCCTCGATGATCGCAACTCGCACTCGTTGGTCCCGCAAGCCCCGATGGCTACATGGGCCCGGCCCAATGCGGTGGGACTTCGCCGCGGAGACGATCATCGTTGCTGTCGGGGCCGTCGCCCCAAACCTCGTCGCGCTCGGATTCCGGCGCGTTGGGGATGACACGATCTGGTTCAGACACAACCTTCAGGGTAGCGGCCAAGGTGAGCGGGCCCGCCTTGTGGGGCCGACACAAGGTTCGCTCAGGCCACCGCGCAGGGGCCTCGCGGGCTAGTCGGGTTCGCCTAGTCTCGGGCCATGACCCTGACGGGCAATCCTCGTGCGACCGAGCCGCCGTTGGCGTCCCCGCCGAAGGCACCTGCGAGCGCCCCTGGCGCGGGTGCTTCACTGCCGTCGAATGCCGCCCCCGGACTGGCGCTATCTGCGCACAGGGAGCGCATGGAGCAGGCCGTCGGCGGCGGAGAGGAAAACGCTAAGGCGCGGCAGCACGCCAAAGGCAAGCAGACCGCGCGCGAACGGATCGACATGCTGCTTGATCCAGGCAGTTTCGTGGAGATCGATGCACTTGTTCGCCACCAATCCACGGCGTTTGGCTTGGACCGGCACAGGCCCGAAGGGGACGGGGTGGTGGCGGGGTACGGCACGGTGGATGGACGCCAAGTGTGCGTGTTCGCACAAGACTTCTCGGTGTTCGGCGGGTCGCTTGGCGAAGCTCACGGACGCAAAATCACCAAGGTCCAGGACCTTGCCTTGCGCACGGGCGTGCCCATTATCGGTATGTCCGATGGCGGCGGCGCCCGCATACAAGAGGGGGTGGCCGGGCTGACCCAGTTCGCCGAGATCTTCCGGCGCAACGTCGAAGCCTCCGGGATCGTCCCCCAGATCGCCCTGATTCTCGGGCCTTCGGCCGGTGGGGCGGTCTATTCCCCGGCGCTCACCGACTTCGTGGTCATGGCCCACGGAACCAGCCACATGTTCATCACCGGACCGGACGTGATCAGGGAAGTCACAGGCGAGGAAATCGGCTTCGAGGAACTGGGGGGCGCGCGAGCCCACGCCACCAGGTCCGGGGTGGCGCACTACCTCGCCGCGTCCGAGGCCGAGGCGATTGAGTACGTCAAGGCCCTGCTCACCTATCTGCCGTCCAACAACCTGTCCGATCCGCCGGTGATTCCACCGGACAATCCCGCCCACCGCTCGCTTAGCCCGTTGGGGCGCACCGGCGAAGTACCGGCCGGCGAACTCACGCCAGCCGAATCGGCACTCGACACCCTGATCCCGGCCTCCGATTCGATTCCCTACGACATGCGGACGGTCATTGAGGCCACCGTGGACGATTCTGAGTTTTGCGAGGTCCATGAACTGTTCGCGGGAAACGTCATTGTCGGCTTCGCCCGCATTGAAGGGCACGCCATCGGGATCGTCGCCAACCAGCCGCTTGTGGCGGCAGGCGCGCTCGACATCGACGCTTCGGAAAAGGCCGCCCGTTTCGTGCGGATGTGCGACGCTTTTGGCCTGCCCATTTGGACAGTTGTCGATGTCCCCGGATTCCTCCCCGGCACCGACCAAGAGTGGGACGGCATCATCCGCCGCGGCGCCAAGCTCATCTACGCCTATGCCGAAGCCACTGTGCCGATGGTCACAGTCATCACGCGCAAGGCCTACGGCGGCGCCTACATCGTGATGGGTTCCAAACTACTTGGCGCAGACATCAACCTGGCGTGGCCCAGCGCGCAAATCGCGGTCATGGGCGCCGGAGGGGCCGTGGGTATACTCCATCGCCGCACGCTGGCCGGGCTCGACCCGGGCGCCGCGACAGCCGAGCGTGCTCGTCTCACCGCCGAGTACACCGATACCCTGGTCAATCCCTATGAGGCCGCATCGCGGGGCTACCTAGACGCAGTGATTCGACCGTCCTCGACCCGGGCACATGTCGCGTTCGCCCTGCGGGCGCTGCGCACTAAACGCGCTACGCGGGCACCCCGCAAACACGGGAACATTCCGCTATGACGCCGGCCACCGTGATCGTCGCTAAGGGCGAGCCCACCGCCCCAGAACTCGTTGCTCTGGTCACGGCGCTAACCGCCCTGGCCGTGCCGGCTCACGACCCGGGCCCGGTTGTCGCCTCGAAACCCTCTGCCTGGGGGGACCGCACCCGGCTCTTGGGTACCTCGGCGCCAGGCGCCGCCTCCGCTTGGCGCCGCTCCTATCTGCCCTGACATCCCCCCAAGAAAGACACCAAAGGAGTGCCCTCGCGGGCGCCGAGAACTCAAGGCCCGTAAGCCCGGCCCAGGCAGGACTAACCGCGGCTGGAACGAATCCCCGGGCGGAGTTTTTCCAATTCCTCCCAGGCTGCCGCCGCAATGGTCTGTGCCTCGGCTTCGGGATCCATGAAGATCGCAGGCGACCACGCTTGGACGGTGCGCCAACCCAGCCGCTCCAACTCGGCCGAGCGCAACCTCGCCTGTACGCGAACCGACGGTTCGCGTACGAACCCCGGATCGTCGGTCAACACGGCCACCAACTCCCGTTCCGGCAGCGAGGGGTGCGATACGGCGAGAGGTATCCGTGCGCCATCGTGCAGGCCGTAGCGGCTGGCCACCGTGAAACCGCGACCCGCGATACGGCTGGCCAGGTCAGCCAACAGCGCATCGCCTGCCTGTTCGCTCGGTGCCGCCGAGGCGGCCGGGGCCGCTGCGAAGGCCAGAACCTCCGCAAAGAGCTTCGTACCCGGTTCCTTGAGGCGGGCCGGGGCCAGATCTGTCGAGGCCAGGCACGAAACGACACTCAGCCGATGCCGCGCGGCGGTCAATGCGTCGAGCAGCAGACTCTCCCCGCCCGGGGCCCCAAGCGGCCCGAAATCGTAGATGACGTGTCCGTGCGGGGTCTTAGCGAAACCGGGTGTGAAGATCACGGCGTCCCGCACTATTCCGGTCAAATGCTCCACCCCTGCGACCACCAACGGCTCCACGTTGTCTGTCCGCAGCGCCGCGGCCAACTCGGGTACCCCGCTCGCGGCCTGGTCGATGGCGTCCCGCACCCGCTCGGCGTGCACGGCGCCAACCGCGATGATCGCCAAAGATTCCGCGCCGCGCAGCCGAACGTGTGTCACTGCTTCGCGGACCACGGCCTCAACCTCGGCGTCCGAGCTTTCCACGGCGCCATTTCCTGGCATCACCCGAGCAACGCCATCGACGGCCGTGAACGCCACCAAGTTGCCGCGGGCCGGGAGCGGCAACGGCCGCCCGAAGGTCGGATAGCCATGTTCGGCCAGGAAGCGCGCCAACCGCGGGTCCCGCCGCGAAGGCGGGGCCGTGAGCGTCACCTTTGGTAGGAAATCCACCAGCGCACTGCCCGCCGATGACGGCGCTTCCGCCAAACGGGCCGAATCCCCCACCGCCAGCACTTGGCTGCCTCGCGCCAACGCCGACGCAGCCTGCGCCACAGACACTTGGCCGACCGCGTCGAGGATGACAATATCTACCAGCGGTGCGGAAACCTCCGCCAGCGGCAACGCCAACGGAACAAGCATCGGCCCGGCAATCCAGCAGGGCCGCGCCGCGAGCGCCATGTCGGGGCTGACCGTCATGACCGTACGCAGAGGTGTTGCGGGGGTCATTGACTCCAGCGCACCGGCCTGACCGGGGTGGGTGCGCCTAACCTCGTCGCGCCGAGCTATGACCGCCGCTCGAATCGGCCCCGGCTTCGTCGCGACGTGCGCAAGGTCGAGTTCGCGGTAGGAATCGATCAACGCGGCCAATGTGTCCCCGTTGTAGGCGCCAAGCAGCGGATCGGATTGCAGAATGAATCCCAATACGGAACTCCACCAGGCCAGATCGAGTTCAAAACCGGCCAACTCGGCCAATTCTCGGTCCCGGGGAGCATCGGCGAGGAGCCCTTCCACGGAGGGAACGGCATCGTCCAACTCGGCTCCCGGCTCCAATCGATGGGGTGGCAGACCGAGGCGCCGATGACGAAGATCCGCCAGGAGTTCGCCCAAACCCATTTCGGTTAGTTGTTTAGTCACACGATGAATCGTGGGGATGTGCGCGAGTGTGCCGCGCGATGCCTGCAACCGATCGAGCCGCGCCGCCAATTCCGCCAACGCCAACTCGGCCAATCTGGGGGACCCTTCGGGCTGCGCGACAACAACGTCCAACGCGTCGAGATCCGCCCGTACGGACCGGTATTCGGCGTCGATCAGAGCCATGTCTTCGGGCAGCTTGGGCCAGGCGCCCGTCGGGTTCCAACGAATCCAAATCTCCCGCTGGGCTTGCAAATGCACCAGTGCGGCGTGGAGATCGGGCACCACCACACCTGGACGGACCATATCCTTGGCCTGCTTACGCAGGCGGTTGCGGTCCATGCGACCCATCTCTATATCGGCGGCTTGGCGCCATTCCGGGGTGGCGGTCGCCGCGACCATTTGGTCGGCCGACCGCTCGAAAACCATGGGTTTGAACACGTCGAGCGCCTGGCGAATACCAGCCAACATGTCGAGTTGTTCGCCCCAGCCGTCGATGGAATCCGGCACGGCCAATCCACTTTGTTCGGCCACGGCGCGCATGTGGCTGAGGGTGGAATCCAGTGCCCCATCGCGAAGCCGATCGAGATGCGCCAACGCTGCGGTCGCAC